>JAPKCP010000306.1 GCA_028822885.1 Yoonia sp.
GAATTGGTAAAGAAAACCGTATCAGCGAACGTCTTTTCAACCAGCATATCCGCCAGCTTTTGTTGGGCGGGAATGTGATACAAGTTCGACGTATGCCAAACCGCTTGTGCTTGCTCGGTCAATGCAGCAACCAACTTTGGGTGTGCATGACCCAGTGAATTCACTGCAATCCCCGCACCCAAATCCAGAAAACGTCGCCCATCTGCTTCAATCAACCAAGAGCCTTCACCTTTAACAAACGTTAAAGGGGCGCGGGAATATGTGGGCAGAATTGAGGGGATCATAGGATCAGCCTTTGCGAAAAGTAAGCCCGATTGGTGCCAAGCGGCTGGGGCTAAGTCAACGATGTTTGTGAAAATTAAGAACGGGCGTGCAAGATCGGCAGACGGGCTTAGCGTCGGCGTCGGGCGATCTGGTGCATAACTGTCTTCATGGGACATGATCTAGCGAAGGCGACATCTGTTGTGAACCCCTTAAACTGGCGCTTTACAGTGGCAGTGGGTCGCGCGATGAGACAAGCATGACCCTTCAACGCCCCAACCCATCCCTTGCAATTGCTTTCATGCTCATGGCCACCGCGTTCATCGCCGGGACAATGGTGCTGGCCAAAACCATCGGAACAGGGACGCTGGGCGATCCGCTGCACCCCTTACAAGTAAGCCATGCACGGTTCGTTTTTGCCTTTATCGCCATCGGCTCAGCGACATTGATCATGCGACCCAAGTTTACCAAACCAAATCTACCAATCCACATTGGCAGAACGTTTTTTGGGTGGGGCGGCGTCACGCTCATGTTCGCAGCAGTGGCGTTCATCCCGCTCCCCGATGCAACGGCAATTAGCTTTCTCAACCCAGTTTTCGCCATGCTTCTCGCGATACCTTTGCTCGGTGAACGCGTCGGACCTTGGCGCTGGACCGCAGCAGGTCTCGCACTCATTGGCGCGATGATTTTACTCAGACCGGGACCAGACACGTTCCAATGGGCGGGCCTGCTGTCTCTTGGGGCAGCAGCGCTGCTGGGAATGGAGGTAATCTTCATCAAGAAACTGGCCGATCGAGAACCACCAATCCAAATCCTACTGATAAACAACGCGCTTGGATTGGTGATCGCAACCCTTGCGGTCATCCCATTCTGGACAATGCCAACGCCGGGCCAATGGGCCGCCCTTGCAGGGATCGGCGTTCTTATGGCCGGGGCGCAAACCTGCTTTATCAATGCAATGGGCCGGGCCGACGCAAGCTTTGTGACGCCCTTTAGCTACCTAACGCTGATTTTCGCCATGCTCTATGATCAGTTATTTTTCGACCAAATTCCCGACTTTGTTAGCCTTACCGGCGCAGCCATTATCATCAGCGGCGCAGCGCTTCTTGCATGGCGTGAGGCCCGCATAAGAAAGCGCGCCTAAAGCTTGCAGGTATTTTTTTAAATTCTCGCCAGAGGCCGCTTAGTGCCCAAACATGAGCATCACGCCTTCAAGCGATACCCACGGTTCAGCCAATTCCAACAAATCGCCATCACAACAACACAGGCAAGCGAGACAACACCCAACCCAATCCATGGGTTACTATCGCTAACGCCAATCATGCCGTAACGCACACCATCGATGATATAGAAGAACGGATTGACGTGGCACAGGGTCTGCATCAGCCCCGGCAAAGCATCGATTGAGTAGAAGGTGCCGGACAAAAAGGCGAGCGGTGTGACGATAAAATTCGAAATCGCAGACAGCTGATCAAATTTATTGGCGTAAATCCCGGCAATCAAACCCAAGCCGCCCATAAAAATTGATCCCAACAACACAAAGGTCACAACCCACAGCGGGTTCTGCATACCGACGCCCAGAAAAATCCAAGACCCCAACGCAATCACGGCAGCGACCAGCGCGCCGCGCGCAAAAGCACCGAAAATATAACCCACCAACAGCTCAGTGGCGGACAAAGGCGGCATCAAAGTATCGACGATATTGCCTTGCACTTTGGCAGAGGCCATCGACGACGATGTATTCGCAAAAGCGTTCTGAATAACGGTCATTGTCAATATTCCGGGGGCCAGAAACGTCATAAACGGCACGCCCATCACATCCCCACGGCCCGGTCCAATGGCAATTGTAAAGATCATCAACAGCAGGCCCGCGTTGATCAACGGAGCCATGATCGTCTGCGCCCAAACGTTCATAAATCGGCGGACTTCACGCTCTGATAATGTCCATGTACCGACCCAATTGACCCGCCCAAACCGGCGCACACCCATGTCAGCCGCTAAAGTTGTCTGTTCTGCCATTGCCATACCTCACTTCATTTGGCTGGATGCGCTTCACATCCCCGCTTGCAATGCTTAGAATAGGGGATCAAGCGAAGTGACAAGGCCCGATGTCATTGCATCCGGCCAGATGACATAAGGAAATTGTATGTCCTGGACAGACGAGCGCGTCGAGACGCTCAAAAAGATGTGGGGCGAAGGCCAATCGGCCAGCCAGATTGCCAAGGAACTTGGTGGGGTCACGCGTAATGCTGTGATCGGCAAGGTTCATCGGCTTGGCCTTTCTAACCGTGCGGGAACGGGTGCTTCGGCGCCCGCTAAACCTGTGGTTAAGGAAAAGGTAGCACCTTCAGCACCCAAAGTAGAAACCAAAATGGAGACGAAGGCGGCGATCAAGCCAAGATCCGCCATCAAAGCATCCGTGCCTGCGCTCAAGGACGAGGTGCTGTATGACGAAAACGGCATCGAAATCTCAGCCGCGCGCCGTGCGATTATTCCAGCTGGCCAGCCCTTGCCGCCGCAGCCTTCCGCGAACGAAATTTCGCCCGAAGCCTTGGCAAAGGTCAATGAGGTTGAAAAGTCAGCGAAGAAGATCAGCCTGATGGAATTGACCGAAAAGACCTGCAAATGGCCTGTTGGTGATCCAGCGACACCTGACTTCTGGTTTTGTGGCCTGCCAACACAAACTGGCAAACCCTACTGCGAAGCCCACGTCGGCGTCGCCTTCCAACCGATGAGCAGCCGGCGCGATCGCCGCCGCTAAGAACCGAAAATTTGCGATATAAAAGGGTGGGGGTTTCCCCGCCCTTTTGCTTGTCATGCACCTAAGCAGCCTTTTCCAGCACAGTCACAATGTTCTCGCTGCGTTTGTGAAATCCAAGCGTCTCATATAGCGACAACATTTGGCCCGTCTGAAACCAAGTCAGTCTCCCCCTCAAACACAAGCTGAAACGCGACATCCTCAGACATAATTTTTGCGCCGGTTGGGCACCCTGCGGCCCATCTCTGCGCCACAATTATATGGCCAACCTCAGGAACCAAAGCCGCAAGATCTTGCAACGTTGCCTCACTTTGATCGCGCAAACCAGCAAGGACTGAAATATCTTCGCGATATCGGAACGCCCCACCTGACCCAATCGCATATTGGGCATGTGTCCCGGTTAACGCGCTCCACATTGGCCGATCAAGAGGATGAGACGACATCAAGAACCCTTCCCAGTTAAAAGCCATGCCGTTTCAGTGGCTGGAACCGATCCATTTAGTCCACCAGAAACGTCCAGCGTTTGCAGCGCTTGCAAATCATATATCGCATCATACTGCGCCATCATCGTCGCTTCAGAAATTGAAAACGGAGGTCCATTCATCAACGCCTGATCATAGGTGAACGTCACAACCAACTGACGCGCAGCCCCCGTGATCGCGACCAAATGATCCGCATATCGCCCCCGCATCGTGTCAGGTAAAGCCACCAAAGCAGCGCGATCATACACCGCATCCACGTGGCCCAAAACCTCAGATGT
>JAPKCP010000307.1 GCA_028822885.1 Yoonia sp.
GCGACCCCCGGCGTGACAGGCCGGTACTCTAACCAACTGAGCTACAACCGCGCATCTCTCAAACATCTTACGACGTTGCTTGGCTTCTATGCCGGGTGTCTGGGGGCGTCAAGTTTACACATCACCGGAATGCAAAGAAAATGAATTTTTTTGCCGCTGACACGCCTACTGCATAGATCAGCCCATCAACACAATTCAGATTGTCCGCAAAAAGCCAAAAATCAGTCTTCGGTCATTAGGTGAACGTCAATCTCAACGACGTCAGCAGCTAAATTAAAGTCAGCCGCAAGCAACACGTTTCCAATAATCCCATGAGTACTGATAATACTCAGATTTACTGTGTGCATGCGTCTATTTTGACGATCATAGACCTATGGACACCACACTGGACAATTGACTATTTTCCCTAACAGCCCTGACCATTGAAAACATGGCGGTTTTGAAGAACTAAAGTCGTGCGTGACGCCAGTGATCAATACCGACCAGTTCGACATCACCGTTAGTCAGAAGCGACAATAGTCACACCGCATTAAAACAACAGGCAAGTGGGAAATGGTGGGTGATGAGAGGCTCGAACTCCCGACATCTTCCGTGTAAAGGAAGCGCTCTACCAACTGAGCTAATCACCCGCAATGTGGCGTCTAGGCTATCAAGCAAAACTACTCAAGCAGTTTTTGCACACCATCTTTCAAATGATAGACACACCCTTGACCGCCATGGATCGTCGGCACTGACACAGCGCCCTGTCCTGCGATTATTGAGCGCAGCATTCGGCTCGTTATGCCGTGCGTCACAAGCACAGATGGCCCCTTGAGATCAGCGAGAAACGCTTGGCAACGAACCTCTAGACGCGCAAAACCTTCCCCATTTGGAGCGATTTCATATTGCGCCATAAACGGATCTTTTCCGTCAGGCATCGGCAAATCATCGCGTAACAAACCAGACCAATCCCCAACACCGATTTCGCGCAAGCGATCCTCGGTGCAGATATCAGTCGCGATCGGTGCAAGAGCTATGCCAGCAGTCTGAAAAGCGCGCCCCTGAGGGCTGCACAAAAAGGCAAATCCAGTCAGATCAAGCCCGCGCAAAATCTCACCCTGACGCGCCGCATCCATTTTGCCCTTGGGGGTCAAAGGCGAATTCAGCTCGCCTTGCATGCGGTTTTGCGCGTTCCACTCAGTCTCGCCGTGGCGCAGGATGTAAAGTTCGGGATATGACATGAGGCGGACCTTTGCGTTTCAGCAACAAAAAAAGCGCAACACGCGGCACGCCAAACATCGAAACCACCCCAATGCGCCTCACGAACGACAAACAAAACGGTGGCAAATGGTGGGTGATGAGAGGCTCGAACTCCCGACATCTTCCGTGTAAAGGAAGCGCTCTACCAACTGAGCTAATCACCCGCTGTCTGTGGATTTAGTCCGTGAATTCAGGGACTGCAACCCCGGAATTCACGCAAAATGCTTAGCTAGCTGTATTCGGGGTGCGCAATTTCAGCGTGATCGCCTTTGCACCTTTTCCAACGTCCTTTGCCTTCACGAACTTGAGCCTGCCTAAAGGCGGCAATTGCATGTCGACTTCACGGCTCAGTTCATCGCCCATCACGGCAAAAAGCGCCTCCATGACCAGCTTTGCGTCTGACCGTTTGATGCCGCTGCGTTCAACAACCTGATCCAGCACCGCTCCTTTCTTAACAAGGCCCTCGTCCGCGATTGCGGCTGTCGGCGTGACCGTTGCCTTCATCGGCGAAGCGACGGGGACGGCTGTTGGGACTGAAACCACAACAGGTTTTGGACTAACAGTCACAGGCGCAAGCTTTGGCTTTGCCTTAGGTGTACCGGGCTTCAATTTCACAGTGTTATCTGCAGGAATTTTATTATCAGTCATTTTGCGTTCATCCTCATTTTAAGATCACTGTACCGAATGAAACCAGTCCAGCAACGGGGAAAAGCGAAAGGGCGCAGCCATTGCCACGCCCTTGTCCTTAACGTGTCATGAAGCCCACTTTAATGTGCGACAGCACCAGCAGACCCATTGCCTGTAGCCATTGCTTTAGCAGCGGCCGCCGCTTCTTCGGCTTCAGCGTCCCATTCAATCGATTCAGGCTGGCGAACCAACGCATGTTCCAACACTTCAGAAACGTGTTTGACCACGATAATCTCAAGCCCTTCTTTCACGTTGTCCGGAATTTCTGGCAGATCTTTTGCGTTCTCTTCGGGAATCAACACAGTTTTGATACCACCCCGCAGTGCTGCCAACAGCTTTTCCTTCAAGCCGCCGATTGGCATAGCATTACCGCGCAATGATACTTCACCCGTCATGGCGATATCACGGCGCACTGGAATACCTGTCAACACAGACACAATAGATGTCACCATCGCGAGACCCGCAGAAGGGCCATCCTTTGGCGTTGCCCCGTCTGGGACGTGCACGTGGATATCGATCTTATCGAACTTCGTTGGCTTTACGCCAATCTGCGGGCTGATTGAACGCACATAGGATGATGCTGCGTCAATGGATTCCTTCATCACATCGCCAAGCTTACCTGTCGTTTTCATCCGACCCTTACCTGGCAAATTGAGCGCTTCAATTGACAAAAGTTCACCACCAACAGAGGTCCACGCCAAACCAGTCACGACACCGACCTGATCTTCAGTTTCAGCCAAGCCATACCGATGTCTTGGCACGCCAAGGTAGTCATCAAGATTGGCTGCATTTACTTCTACCGACGTGACCTCTTTCTTAACGATTTTGGTCACTGCTTTGCGGCAAATTTTAGCCAGCTCACGTTCAAGATTCCGCACACCCGCTTCACGCGTGTACCGCCTGATCATTTCCGTCAGCGCATCGTCGCCAATCGCGCATTCTTTTTCCTTGAGACCGTGGTTCTCCAGAACTTTCGGCAACAAATGCTGACGTGCGATTTCACGCTTTTCATCTTCGGTGTACCCCGACAGCGAAATAATCTCCATCCGGTCCAACAATGGCCCTGGCATGTTGTAGGAGTTCGCAGTCGTCAGGAACATGACGTTCGACAGATCATATTCCACCTCAAGGTAGTGATCAACGAAAGTGCTGTTCTGCTCTGGATCAAGCACTTCTAGCATCGCAGAGGCGGGATCACCTCGGAAATCCTGCCCCATTTTATCAATTTCATCCAGTAAAATCAATGGATTCGTTGTCTTGGCCTTTTTCAAAGCCTGAATAATCTTACCCGGCATAGATCCAATGTAAGTACGACGGTGACCCCTGATCTCAGATTCATCACGCACACCACCAAGGGAAATGCGAATGAACTCACGGCCAGTTGCTCTTGCGACGGATTTACCAAGCGACGTTTTACCAACCCCCGGAGGGCCGACAAGGCACATAATCGGGCCCTTTAGCTTTTTGGAGCGTTGCTGCACGGCCAAATATTCCACAATCCGTTCTTTGACTTTCTCCAAGCCAAAGTGGTCAGCATCCAAAATACTTTGAGCCGCAGCGAGGTCCTTTTTGGTGCGGGATTTGACGCCCCAAGGAACAGCCAAAATCCAGTCGAGGTAGTTGCGGACAACTGTCGCTTCAGCTGACATTGGAGACATATTCTTGAGCTTTTTAAGCTCAGCATCCACCTTTTCGCGGGCTTCTTTTGACAGTTTAGTGTCAGCAATCTTCGCTTCAAGCTCCGCGACTTCGTTTTGACCATCTTCGCCGTCGCCGAGTTCTTTCTGAATGGCCTTCATCTGCTCATTCAAATAATATTCGCGCTGGGTGCGTTCCATTT
>JAPKCP010000308.1 GCA_028822885.1 Yoonia sp.
TGCAACAGGCGTCATCTTTCGTTTGCTATGATCTGGCACCGAGCCTTATGCAAACTGCTCTCGGATCAGCCGTTCTTCCAACCCGTGGCCAGGATCGAACAAAATCCTATGCCGCACGCTTGGGTCTGATCTGATCTCGACACTCACAACATTACGGACAGATTTTCCGTCTGCGTCCGCCATCACAGGCCGTTTTGCGCTATCGATGACGTCAAACCGCACAACCGCACGTTTTGGCAACAATGCACCGCGCCACCGCCGAGGCCGGAAAGCCGCCATCGCAGTTAACGCCAAAACGTCAGACCCAATAGGCAAGATCGGTCCATGCGCAGAGTAATTGTAGGCCGTCGATCCAGCAGGGGTCGCTACCAAAGCGCCGTCACAGACAAGTTCTTTCATCCGCTCTTTGCCGTCCACTGAAATGCGCAATCTGGCGGCTTGAGGGCCGGCGCGCAGCAGTGAAACTTCGTTTATCGCGAGGGCCTCATGCATTTGGCCGTCGACAGTCAGGGCGTTCATGACCAGCGGATTGATCACCTCTTCTACGGCCTCAGCCAATCGTTTGGCCAAATCGTCTGCGTGGAATTCGTTCATCAAGAAACCCACGGTCCCCCGGTTCATACCATAAACAGGAACCGATAGCTTTTGGGTCGCGTGCAATGTTTGCAACATGAACCCGTCCCCCCCGAGGGCCACAATCACGTCCGCGTCCGCCTGCGGCACATTGCCGTGCGTCGCAGACAAAGCCGCGAATGCTTGCTGTGCGAGCGGCACTGGGCTTGCGGCAAATGCGATCTTAAGGCGGGCCATAGCGTTGATTTCCTTCGCGTTCCGATAAGACATCCCCCGATCCATCCAGAAACGCAAGCAACGGATCGGAAACAGATCATGCCGGGCGCATAACGATCATGGTCGTTTTGATGCTTTAGACATATGCAAACCTGCGATATGAGGGCGCAAATCTGTCACACAAAGGGATTTCCCGCCATGAACGACACTGTCCGCGACGCTGGCTTCTTCACTGAAACCATCTCAACACGTGATCCTGAACTGCACATAGCGATGCAAGCTGAGCTGAAGCGCCAGCGCAAAGAGATTGAGTTAATCGCGTCTGAAAACATCGTCTCCGCCGCCGTTATGGAAGCACAAGGGAGTGTGCTGACCAACAAATACGCCGAAGGCTATCCGGGGCGTCGCTATTACGGTGGCTGCCAACACGTTGATGTGGCTGAGAACCTCGCGATTGATCGCGCCAAGAAATTGTTTGGGTGTGAGTTTGCAAACGTTCAACCAAACTCTGGCAGCCAAGCCAACCAAGGTGTGTTTCAAGCACTGATCAAACCGGGTGATACTATTCTGGGCATGTCCTTGGATGCGGGTGGGCATTTGACCCACGGTGCCAAGCCGAACCAATCCGGCAAGATTTATAACGCCGTGCAATATGGTGTGCGTAAGGACGACAGCCTACTCGATTACGACGAAGTCCAAGCGCTCGCGACTGAACATCAGCCAAAGATGATCATCGCTGGTGGCTCTGCCATTCCGCGCATCATCGATTTTAAGCGCATGCGCGAAATTGCAGATTCTGTTGGAGCGTTTCTGCTGGTCGACATGGCCCACTTTGCAGGCATGATCGCGGCGGGCATCTACCCATCGCCGTTCCCACACGCCCATGTCGCAACCACGACGACGCACAAAACACTCCGTGGCCCACGTGGCGGCATGATCGTCACGAATGATGAGGCGTTGGCGAAAAAGTTCAATTCTGCCATCTTCCCCGGCATCCAAGGTGGCCCGCTGATGCACGTCATCGCGGGCAAGGCCGTCGCATTCGGTGAAGCATTGCGGCCTGAGTTCAAAACCTATCAAGAACAGGTTGTGAAAAACGCGCAGGCGCTTGCGGACCAGCTGATAAAGGGTGGTTTGGACATCGTTTCTGGCGGTACGGACACCCACCTGATGTTGGTAGATTTACGTCCCAAAGGCGTGAAGGGCAACGCAACCGAGGTCGCCCTTGGGAATGCACACATTACCTGCAACAAAAACGGCATCCCGTTCGATCCTGAAAAACCGATGGTCACATCAGGTATTCGCTTGGGCTCGCCTGCGGGCACCACACGTGGCTTCGGTGAAGGTGAGTTCCGCCAGATCGCTGACTGGATCGTTGAAGTCGTTGACGGCCTTGCCGTGAACGGTGTCGACGGGAACGGCGACGTTGAGGCTAAAGTTCGGGCAGAAGTTGAAGCGATGTGCGATCAATTCCCAATCTATCCAAACCTTTAAGCCTACGGTCAACTGGCCAGTAAATCACGTTGCGACAGGGTCATTCCGATGCTGTCGCAAAGCATCCTAATACGCTTAGACACAGGCTGGGTCATTTCCATTGAATCTTAGGTCGTGAAAACTATCCGATTTCCACCGTCGCTCTAGACGCATAGGCTTGGTTCCAATCGAAAGAAAACACAGTCCAGCAGACGCATGACGCAAAGTTAAATTTCATAATTTGTCATGCGGGTTTAGGGTTGGGTCAGCAAAAAGGACACCACATGACCGATACAGACTTCTGGGATAAAGCAGCACACAAATACGCTAAAAGCGCCATCAGCGATATGGCCGCATACACGCAAACGATGGACCGGATAAAAGCCATCTTGCAACCGCACCACCGGGTTTTGGAACTTGGCTGTGGGACTGGATCAACAGCGCTTGAATTAGCCAGCGGGGTGGAGCGTTACATCGGAACTGATATCTCTCCCGGAATGATCCAGATCGCGCAAGACAAATTACCCCCGAACTTACCCCACCTATCTTTCGCTATTCATGCGGCAAGCGATCTGCCAACTGACACGAATGATGTCATCTTGGCTCTGAACCTGTTGCACCTTGTTGATAACCTCGAAGAACTCTTGGCCAACATCTATGCCGCCCTTCCATCGGGCGGTGTATTTATTGCGAAGACTGGCCTTATGAAAGACGGCGCTTGGATTTTGTCGTTGGTTATTCCAGTGATGCAAATGATTGGAAAAGCACCCTTTGTGGGGAACCTACGTGGGACCGACCTGACTAAGCTGCTCAATAACGCTGGGTTTGAGGTCACTGAAACGTTGATCCAAAAAGGCATGGTGCCGCGTATGTTTACGGTCGCACGCAAACCTTAACACTTGGGGTCAGACGTGCCAAAATAAGGGTGATGTCTGGTATTCCACCCCTCACAACCGTTCGTGGGCTTACGCAGTTTTTGGTGCTTTTCGCTTTGAAGCAGGCGTCTGCATGTGTCTTTGGCATATGCTTGCTGCTTGCGATGATCGCGACACGGGTCATTTGGCAAGATGATTGGGTGTTTGCGCGCTACGATACGCTGCTCTTGATCGCAAAAGCCCTCCAAATCGTATTCCTCAAAACTGGTATCGAAACGTTTGCCAAAACACGGGTGATCCTACTGTTCCACATCACTGGAACCGCCATGGAAGTCTTTAAGGTCCATGTTGGGTCATGGAGCTACCCAGACCCAAGCAAAATTCGCATTGCTGACGTACCGCTTTTCTCAGGATTTATGTACGCCGCAGTTGGCAGTTACATGGCACGCGTCGTCCGTCTATTTGACATGGAGATTGCACCCTTTCCACCGCAATGGATGCATTTCGGATTGGCTATTCTCGTCTATGTAAACTTCTTCAGTCATCATTACACAATCGACATCAGATACGCGCTATTTGCAGCAACTGTCCTGCTTTACGGGCGCACCAAAATCTGGTTC
>JAPKCP010000040.1 GCA_028822885.1 Yoonia sp.
AAGAAATAGACAATGCGATCCGATATGGGTTTGGCTTGCGCTGGGCGCAGATGGGTTTGTTTGAAACCTACCGTATCGCCGGTGGTGAGGCTGGAATGCGCCACTTTATTGAACAATTTGGACCTTGCCTATCATGGCCTTGGACCAAATTGATGGATGTCCCTGAACTGACTGACGAACTGATTGATACGATTGCCAGCCAATCTGATGCGCAATCTGGGCACAATTCGATACGTGATCTGGAACGGATAAGGGACAACAATCTTGTAACGATCTTGAGGGGGCTCAAGGCGCAGGACTCCGGTGCGGGGACACTGTTAAATGCACAAGACAATCGCATTAACAAAATGCCGCAATCTATTGGCGAAATAGATGATTTATCAAAGCCTGTTGTGACGGTTCATCGCGCTGTCCCGCTTGATTGGACAGATTATAACGGCCACATGAATGAAGCCCGCTATCTACAGGCTTTTGGCGATGCCACGGACCAACTGATGGTGATTATTGGCTGCGATGCGGACTACATCGCCTCTGGTGGCAGTTATTTCACGGCAGAAACACATATCCGACATATCGACGAAGTGCATGCAGGCACTAAGATTAGGATCGAGACGCAAGTTATTGCTGGTGAGGGAAAAAAACTCCATGTCTTTCATCATATGCGGGACGGTGACCGACTTCTTGCGACGGGAGAGCATATGTTGATTCACGTTAGTCTTGCGACACGCAAAGCAAGTGAGCCGGGTGACCGTGTTGCAGGCCCTCTCAAAAAACTTGCAGGGGCGCATGCTTCATTGCCACAACCAGAGGGGGCAGGCGCGGCTGTCGGCAAACGATGAGCAAAGTTCTTATCACGGCAGGTGGATCCGGTCTTGGCAGGGCCATGGCAACTGCTTTTCATGATGCAGGTCACGAGGTTTGGGCGACTGATATTTCCGAAGCCGGTTTGGAAAATGTGCCTTGGCAAACGACTCGAACTGACTCGTCTTCTGAAACGGATAACCAAAATCTATTCAATGAAATTCAATCTGTGTGGGGGGGAATTGATGTCGTTTGTGCAAACGCAGGTATCGCAGGACCAACCGCAGGGGTTGAAAACGTATCACTTAATGACTGGCGTGAATGTGTTTCCGTAAATCTTGAAGGTGCATTTTTAACGGCAAAATACGCGACACCGCTCATGAAACAGCAAAAGTCCGGGGCGATGATCTTTACCTCCTCGACCGCAGGGATTTTTGGCTACCCAAATCGTGCGCCATACGCGGCGGCAAAGTGGGGTATTATCGGGTTGATGAAAACAATCGCGATGGAGCTTGGCCCTTTTGGGGTCAGAGCAAATGTCATCGCACCCGGCGCCGTTGAGGGACCGCGGATGGAGGGCGTTTTAGCACGTGAGGCGGCTGCAAAGGGCATGACGCGGGATCAAGTCTATAAAGGATATGCCGCTGGAACCTCGATGCGCACGTTCGTGACGGCGCAGGATGTGGCGGCGATGGCCCTTTTCCTAGGGTCTGACGCAGCCGCGCGCGTTTCCGGTCAAGTTATCGCGGTTGATGGTCATACGGAGAATCCGGACCCTAAACCTTGATAACCCCTTGGGTGCTGATCACCTGTCTCGCTGCCTTTGCGAATGCCTTGCGCTTTATGTTTCAAAAGCAACTTAAGACGGCGGGGCTATCGACAGCAGGTGCGACTTTTGCGCGCTTTTTCTTTGCGGCACCCTTTGTTGTCGCGATTGCGATGATCTATGCAAAGACGACAGGCCAAGGGTTCCCGACGCTTCCAAGGCAATTCTGGCTTTATGTAATCGTTGGGGGGACATCCCAAATCCTTGCGACGATGTGCGTTGTCGCGTTATTTTCACTGCGGAATTTTGCGGTTGGGATCACGTTCAAAAAGACAGAAGTTCTTTTAAGCGTCTTCATTGGCTTTATAATTCTAGGCGATGGAATCTCTCTGTTTGCCCTAATCGCCGTATTTATCGGGCTGGGAGGAGTCTTACTTCTTGCTGACCCGCCGCAGGCAACCGGGGCATGGCACCATCGGATCATGAACAAGGCCGTGTTGTTAGGGTTAACGTCTGGCCTGTTCTTCGGGTTCTCAGGAGTGAGTTACCGGGGGGCGTCGCTGTCTATTGCCGAAGGTGACACCTTCTATCGGGCGATAGTCGCGATGGGCTTTGTTGTCATTTTTCAGTTTGTTACGATGCTCATCTGGCTAAGGCTTCGCGAGGCAGGGCAAATTTCATTGGTCCTGCGGGCGTGGCGAGGGGTTAGTCTTGTTGGCCTTACAAGTATGATTGGCACTATGTGTTGGTTTACAGCTTTCACGCTGCAGTCGGCTGGTTACGTCAACGCAGTAGGGCAGATTGAGTTATTGTTTTCAATCGCAATTGGTACGCTGGTGTTTGGTGAAAAAATATCAGCACGCGAGTGGCAAGGCTTGATGTTACTCACCGTCAGCATCGTGATGCTTGTTCTGGTAATTTAAATCAGATCAGCGCCATCTAATCGGGTGATCAGATGTGATTCATCGTCGTTTCTGAAGAATGGAACGCTTTGGATTGGTGCATCTCTGGCGATGTGCGCGATTAGCTCTGCCAACACGACGCGAGTAATGAACGGCAAATCAAATTGACGTGCGTCTTGTAGTGGAACCCATTGCAAGTGTGATAATTCGTCCTCAGCGTTCGAAAAATCATCAGGATCAGTGACTAAAGCCGCAGCATCCGTCAGGAAAAAGCGCGCATCAAAGCGGCGTGGGCGACCTTCTGGTGTGACGGCCCGAAAGAAAAACGATAGCGCTGTTGCATCGGGCAGATGACCCGCGGCAGCAAAATCTTGCCAATTGAGCGGTGGGGCGTGCCAAACTCCGGGTGAACCAAGGATTTGTCCCGTTTCTTCCCACAACTCGCGAATAGCGGCGGCGGCAAGCGTTGATGGTGAAATCCTAGAGTTAGACAGTAGCCGCGCCGTGCACTGCGGGTCCATAGCAGGTAAGGGAACAGTCGCATCCTGCTGATCAACCGCGCCGCCGGGAAACACAAATTTACCGGGCATAAATGCTGCAGTTTTTCCACGTTGTCCCATTAAGACCGACGTGCGGTCCCGTAGCACAATGACGGTTGCCGCGTCGCGAATGGCGGACTTATCACTCATTCAGTGGGATTTCCCAAAGCCATGCATGCGCTTTGCCCATTGAATGGCTACGATGAGGCCTTTGAGCCGGGGCAGCAAAAATAAAGACAAAGCCACACTCCCCACGGTAAAAATCGTGGCCATAACAAGTGGCTCTGGTCGAAACCAAGACCAGACAAAGTGGATACCAAATCCCAAAGCATGTGCGACGATCAAAATCGTCAGATAGGCGGGGCCATCATCAGCACGGTGGTGCGACAACGTTTCATCACACGCAGGGCAATTGTCGGACACTTTCAGGAAGCCATCAAAAAGGTGGCCTTCACCACAATTTGGGCATTTCCGCCGAAAGCCGCGCCACATGGCAGGCTTCACGGGGCGTTCTTCCGTTTCGGTAAGTTGGGTCACATCTGTCATCTTGGGTACCTTTCATGGGCAGCCATACGATCACTTCATGGGCGTTTTGAGCTAAAATGAAAAGATGCATCATGCGACATGGGACGGCATGTCTCAGGTGCACGCAAAATAATGCACAAAATGGCGACGGAAGTTTTGTTGTGGGTCGTTTGATTAGCAGTTCCGGAGATAGTCTGGATTGATTGAAAGGATATGACATGAAGACCCCCGTATTGATGGCAGCGATTGTTGCAGGCTTTGGACTCGCCGCGACCGGTGCACAGGCGCAAGAGCGGCCTGACTTCGCAACTGTGGACGCGAATGGTGATGGACAGATCTCAATGGCTGAAACGGAAGCGTACGGCGCACAGCGGTTTGCGAATGTCGACACTGATAGCGACGGCGCGTTGTCCGAGGCAGAACTGCTTGTGCAGGCTTCTGCGCGTTCCGAAAGGCGTGCTGCAAGGATGGTCGCGCGCATGCTCGAGCATTTAGACGAAAACGAAGACGGTCGCATTCAACAGTCTGAACTGCCAGAGCGCGATGATAGCCGCGCCGCACGTAGGCTGGAGCGAGCAGATACTAATGAAGATGGTGTAATCAGTGAAGCTGAATTCGAGGCGGCTGGTAATCATGGTCGTGACGATCGGCGTGGTTCACACGGTGGAAAAGATGGTGAACGCGGCGAACATCGCGGTCATAGCGATGGCGATTGCGGGTAAAGTAAGGGCGATGAGGGGTTGTTTGTGCGAATGAAATGATGTGGCTTCACACATAATGATTGACGCGATTGACCCCTCAATGTCTGATGCGGCGTTGCTTGCCGCGTATGCTTCAGGCGATCGTGACGCGGCGCAGGCTTTGGCATCGCGACTTTTGCCGGGTGTGCTGGGGCAGGCAACGCGCATGTTGTCTGACCGAATTGAGGCGGAAGACGTGGCCCAAGATGCGATGATGCGGCTTTGGAAAATTGCACCTGATTGGCGCGATGGAGAGGCGCAGATTTCGACTTGGCTTTACCGGGTCGTGGCAAATCTTTGCACAGATCGCTTGCGTAAACGAAAGCGTTCCGGCGCGATTGGCATGGATCAGGTGGCAGAGCCTGCGGATCCGGCGCCCGGTGCACCTGAGCAAATTCAAACAAATGCGCGGATGGCTGCCTTGTCCGATGCGTTGGCGCAATTGCCAGAACGGCAAGCGCAAGCCGTGGCTTTGCGGCATCTTGATGGGCTTGCGAACCCTGAAATTGCAGAGATCATGGACATCAGCGTGCGGTCCGTGGAAAGTTTAACAGCACGTGGAAGGCGCGCGCTTGCTAGTCTTTTGGCAGGCCGACGCGCAGCACTGGGGTACGATAATGACTGATCCAACACAGACAGACCTTGATAAATTGCTTGCAGAAGCGGCGCTCCAGAAACCGAGTGTGCCAACAGATTTGATGGCACGTGTTATGATTGACGCTACACGTATTCAGCCCCAGTCGCCCACCGCTTTGCAGCAAGGTGTCTGGGCGTCGATATTGGACGTGATAGGTGGTTGGCCCGCTGTCGGTGGGCTAGCGATGGCTAGTGTTGCTGGGCTATGGATCGGCGTTGCACCGCCGGTTGGATTGGATGCGATGGCAGCCGCGGTGCTAGGCTCGCCTGAAACTATTGATCTGTTTGGCGAGGACATGCTGAGTAACTTTACTGAAGGACTGGATAGTTAGGATGGTAGAACAAATCAAACCGCGTCGCACCTGGCGAATTGTCTTGGTTGGTTCACTCGCGCTGAACTTGCTGATGGTCGGTGCTGTCGGCGGGGCCTTTTTGCGTGGCGGTGGAGGACCACCGCGTGGATTCGAATTGCAGCTTGGCCCTCTTTCTGACGTGCTTTCCCTTAGAGATCGTCGCAAAATAGGTGAACAAATCCGGCGTGGCATTGGGCGTCAGGGGCAGTCACGCGCGGCCCGCCGTGAAGCATTCGAGAACCTCATTTCGGTCGTAGCCGCCCAGCCATTCGATCCTGAGTTGCTTGCTGCAAGCATCCGTGATCAACAAAAACAACTGGATAACGTGCGCGACGCTGCGCTCAACGCGTTTGTGGCGCATCTCACAAATATGACTGTGGGTGAGCGGTCTGATTTTGCCGACAAGCTTCGGGACAGTTTTGCGCGGCGCGGGAACCACGATGGGCGCCATCCCCCGCCTGAAAAATCAGGCGGCTGAATGGGCCAACGCGACTTGGTCGCGTCCAGCAGATTTTGCAAGATACAACGCACCATCCGCTTGATGACACATATTATCCGCGCAAACCATTTCGGTACTGTTTGCACATCCAACAGCGACGCCGACTGAAACTGTCACACGCAACGGCTTGAACCCGTGACCAATCTCGAATTGTTTTTGATTGACCAATGTACATAATCGATTTGCGGCAATCTGCGCTTGCTCTGCGGTGCTATGGGGCAACGCGACCAAAAACTCTTCACCACCCACGCGGGCGATCAAGTCAATCACACGTAAGTTTTTTCGCAAGCGACTGGCCAACTCTACTAAGACAGCGTCACCGGCAGCATGACCATACTTGTCATTGATCACTTTGAAGTGGTCAATATCAATCATCATCACAGCAAATTTTTGCCCCGTCCTGCTTGATTGTTTCGATATTTCAAGAAGGTACGGCGTCGCATACCTGCGATTATAAAGACCAGTTAAGGGATCAGTGACTGCGGCCTGCAGGCCATCACGCACAGTTGTTCTGAGCCGATCTTGTTGACGCTTCTGTCTAGCAAGGGCGTCGCATCGCATCTTCATCTCGCCAGAAGAAATCTGTGTGGTCACAACATCGTCGGCGCCTAAATCAAGGGCCATTGCAGCTGTTTCAACTGCGTCAGCTGGCAAAATGATAAGTTGTGACGTATTTTTCGTTTTCACCCGTGAACGCAGTTCTGCAACCATACGGAACAAATCCTCGCGTGGATTTTGCATCGTGGTGCTGTCGATAACAAACAGGTCAGGGGCGTCTGTATTCGCAATATCTTTGAGCGCTTCATCAAATGCGTGTGGGACGACCCCAAGCGGATTTATGCGATTTAGGCGGGCTATTAGACCTGTGCTCATGGTGCTGTTGGCTGTCAAAAGCGTTACGCGCGGCGGCGCTTCAAAGAGTGTCGCTGTTTCCTCAAAGCCAAGTGCCCGCTGCGCTCCCTCCCGCAGCCAAAGTTCTGCAGGTGTGTGACGCTTGCGAAGAAGGCTACGGATGCGCGCAAGCAGAAACGTATCATTTATGGGGTGTGTCAGAATATCGTCAGCGCCTGCATCCAATGCAGCAAAACGTGCGCGGCTTGTGTCAGAAATCCCTGTGCCGACGATGGCGATATCACTTGTAAGAGGATCATCCTTTAGTGCGCGGCAAAAGGCATGATGGTCCTCAACCTGATCGCTGAGATTGATCAAAATGAGATCTGGCCTGTGATCAGAAAACGTCAATAGCCCATCGGCTTGCGTGGCACAGGCCACGACATCGTATTGGGCCGAAAGAAGTTTCACTTTCATGACGATACGATTTGTCGCGACCGCATCGATAATCAGTATTCTACCTGACATCGTATTTCCTTCATCAAAGGCTTGTTCCATCCAGCCCATTTGTCTAATTTGACGCTGAATGGTTAAGATATTGTTGCAAAACGCATGAGAGGTCCCAATGAGCCCAGAAATTGCAGAAACGGTTGCATTACAAGCGCTTGGCTGGCTCGTCGGGAATGATGACATTTGTCCAACATTCTTGGGCGCCACGGGGAGTTCCGTCGATGATTTGCGCGAGCGTGCGACTGATCCGGCGTTTCAGGCGTCGATTTTGGAGTTCATAACGATGGATGATGCATGGGTCATGGCGTTTTGCGACACCGTAAATATAGCTTATGATCAACCCCTTATGGCGCGATATGCGTTGCCCGGTGCAGAGGTTGTACATTGGACGTGAAGGTTTCTGGTATTCTCTTTGACAAAGATGGGACGCTGTTCGACTTTGATAAGACTTGGGGTGCGGTAACGCAGCTTTTGATTGAGGCGGAATGTGCCCATGATATCAAGCAAATACCCGTGCTTGCTGCGCGACTTGGTTTTGATTTGCAGCGGTCGGTTTTCCTCTCAGAAAGTCTGGTGATCGCATCGACATCAGATGAGGTCGCAGATGCAATCCTTCCATTTACCAAAGATCACAACAGGGTTGCCCTTTTAGACAGGATGACGATGATCACGTCTACCGTTCCACAAGTGCAGGTAGCTGATATTAGGTCTCTTTTTTCTGACTTAAAAGAAAGAGGATTGAAGCTTGGGATTGCTACAAATGATGCGGAAATTCCTGCTAAGGCAAATTTATTTCAGGCAAATGTCATTGAGATGTTCGACTTTATCGCTGGTTTTGACAGTGGTTTTGGTGGAAAACCTGCACCGGGTCAGATGTTTGGCTTTTGTGAGCACGTAGATTTAAAACCACAACAATGTGTTATGGTTGGCGATAGCCTTCATGATCTGCACGCGGGACGGGCTGCTGGGATGCGAACAATCGGGGTGTTAACTGGCCCGGCTTCGCGGGCAGATTTAGCCCCGCATGCTGATATTGTGATGGAGACGATTGCGGACATTCCAGCATGGTTAGATCAGATTTAGGGCTGTGTACTCGGCTTTGACCTGACCTCAAAAACGCTTGCACTGAAGTATTCGTTGATCACGTTTAGGTCCAATCAGTGCGTCCAGTGCCAACAGCATCGGAAATATTCGCAAAGCCATCACGTTCCAGTAGCTGATCCAAGCCACGCGTCATCTCATCAACCAGCGAAAGACCACCATAAACAAGGGCAGTATAAAGTTGTACTGCGCATGCACCTGCGCGGATTTTTTGGTAAGCTTGTTCTGCTGACCCAATACCGCCGACACCGATGACAGGTATGGTGGTTAGAGTGCACAGCTGTGCCAAAATGCGAGTAGACTTTTCGAACAAAGGTTGGCCAGAAAGGCCACCTTTTTCGCCCATACTTGAACTTTTCAAACCATCGCGATCCAATGTTGTGTTGGTCGCAATAATCGCTGAAAGCTTAGCATCGGTTGCTACTTCAGCGACGTCTGCAATGTCGTCAGGCGTCAAATCGGGGGCAATTTTCAGAAAAATTGGAATCGATTTATCTAATTTGTCATTCGCTTCCATGACACCAGCCAACAGAGCAGACAGGGCGGCTTTGCCTTGCAGATCGCGTAATTTCTCGGTGTTTGGCGATGAGACGTTCACTGTCGCAAAATCAAGATGCGGGCCGCAATGTGTAAGCACACGGGCAAAATCTTCGGCGCGGTCATCACTGTCTTTGTTTGCGCCAAGGTTCAGACCAATCACGCCAGTTGGGCGTGCGGCAAGCCGGGCTTCGATGGCGTACATGCCTTCGTTGTTAAAGCCGAAGCGATTGATCGCGGCCTGATCTTCCGTGAGGCGAAATAAGCGCGGTTTTGCATTGCCGTGTTGCGCGCGCGGCGTGGCCGCCCCTACTTCAACAAAGCCGAAGCCGGTCCGGGACAAGGCGTGCAACGCAGTGGCATTCTTGTCGAAACCAGCGGCCAACCCAACAGGATTTGGTAGATCAAGGCCAGCGATTTTCGTGCGTAGGCGAGGGGTCGTGAACGGTCCACCGCGAGGACCCAACCCCATGTTCAGTGCGGTCAGGGCAAGACCGTGCGCCATTTCAGGGTCAAGTTTACGCAGTGCCTTAAGGCCAATGTCTTCAAGAGCGCTCATAGTGTCGCCGGAAATTGATGAACGCCATCTGCAAGCGGCAAAGGCCTATGCCAAACAACATCATCCATCCGTAATTTGCGGAACAGATGCGGGAAAGCAGCACCACCGCGCGATTCTTCCCATTTCAGGCCATCCAACCCATCAGCCTCAACGGCGATAAGAATTAGATCATCCAAATCGGCAAAATACAGCTCTGCCGTTTTAGCGACGGTGTCGCTACCTGAGAAGTGGATAAATCCATCAGCCAAATCAACGGGCGCGCCATCAGTTTGACCATTTGTCTGCATGTTAGCCCATTCAGAGCCACGGAAGATTTTATAAATCAGCATTTCTATCCTTTGGCGGGTCACGCGCGAATGGTCAAGATGACCAATTGTTAAGCAAACGTTACATATTGCCCCCAAGACAACGCGTAGCGGTGTTTGACTCTGGCACAAGCCGGGGTCACGATAACGTCAATTCAACTTGGGGGATCCAAAATGCTTTCACGTATTCTGACAACAACATGCGCATTGGCGCTGACTGCAGGGGCGGCGTCTGCCGATTATAGCCTGACCATCCTGCACACGAACGATTATCATGACCGCCACGAGCCGATCAGCAAATATGACGGCCCTTGTGATGCAGAAGATAACGCCGCGGGCGAATGCTTTGGCGGGACGGCGCGTTTGGTTAATGCTGTCGCTGACGCACGGGCGCGGTCCGACAATTCCATTCTTGTAGATGGTGGCGACCAGTTTAACGGAACGTTATTCTATACATTCTATAAGGGCACGATGACGGCAGAATTCATGAACCTGCTGGGCTATGACGGCATGACCGTTGGCAACCATGAATTCGACGATGGCCCAGAGGTTTTGGCGGGCTTTATGGATGCTGTGGAATTCCCTGTGTTGATGTCAAATGCGGATGTCTCCAGAGAGCCATTACTGGCGGACAAGCTCGCGAAATCTACAGTGATTGAACGTGGCGGCGAAAAGATTGGTTTGATCGGCCTGACGCCAGAAAACACTGATGAACTCGCCTCACCGGGCGACAACATCACGTTCTCTGACCCGGCTGCAGCAGTTCAGGGTGAAGTTGATAAATTGACAGCTGCTGGCGTGAACAAGATTATCGTTTTGTCTCACTCTAGCTATGCCGTTGATCTGGACGTTGCTGCGAACACGACGGGCGTTGATGTGATTGTTGGCGGTCATTCCAACACGCTGCTGTCCAACACCAATGACCGTGCGGAAGGCCCATATCCAACGATGGTTGGTGATACGGCTGTCGTGCAAGCCTATGCTTACGGCAAGTATTTGGGCGAACTGAACGTCACGTTCGACGACGCTGGCGTCATCACCGAAGCTTCGGGTGAGCCGATCCTGATCGACGGTCAAGTTGTGGAAGACGAAAGTGTTCTGGCGCGTATCGCTGAATTGGCTGCTCCGCTGGAAGAAATCCGCACAAAGGTCGTTGCTGAAACGGCAGAAGAGATCATCGGCAACCGCGATGATTGCCGTGCAGGCGAATGTCAGATGGGCAACCTTGTCGCTGATGCGATGCTGGCCCGTGTGGCCGATCAAGGCATCCAGGTTGCGATCCAGAATGGCGGCGGTGTACGTGCGTCCATCGATGCAGGTCCAGTCACGATGGGTGAAGTCTATACAGTTCTGCCGTTCCAGAACACGTTGTCCACATTTGAGGTCACAGGTGAGGTCATTGTCGCTGCCCTTGAGAACGGTGTGAGCCAAGTGGAAGAAGGCGCAGGCCGTTTCCCACAGGTGGCTGGCATGTCCTTTGCGTTTGACGCGGCAGCGCCGGCTGGTGCGCGCGTTTCTGACGTGATGGTTGGCGGTGAAGCGATTGATCTTGCAGCCACTTATGGCGTTGTGTCCAACAACTACGTTCGTAACGGCGGTGATGGCTATGAGATGTTCAAGACTGCTGCGAATGCCTATGATTTTGGCCCAGATTTGGCTGAAGTGATGGCGTCATTCATGGCTGAAGGCGGTGCATATACGCCTTATACTGACGGTCGCATTACTGCGAAGTAATCTTCGAGACATGTGAACACAGCGCGTCGCGGGCAACTGCGGCGCGTTTTTCGTTTGCTGGACCCTCCTAGGGGAGTTATTTTAGCGAAATGAAGTGGAAGGGTAAGCAATATGTGTGGACGGATGGCATTTACACTCCCCAAAGAAGCGATGGTGCAGCTTTTCGAGGCCACACCGTCAAATAACCTGCCCGAAGCGCCGAACTACAATGTGTGCCCGACGGTGCAAATCCCTGTTGTGACCTCTGATGGCGATGCGCGCAGACTGCGACCGATGCGGTGGGGGTTTGTGCCACATTGGTATGAAAAGCCAAACGGCGGGCCTTTGTTGATCAATGCACGGGCCGAGACTATCGCTGAAAAACCCGCATTTCGTGCAGCCTGTCGGGCACGCAGGTGCCTTATTCCTGTGACAGGGTTTTATGAATGGACCCGCGACGGTAAAACGACACCGCTACCTTGGTTTGTGCAACGGCGCGATGGTGCGCCGCTTGTGATGGCGGGAATCTGGCAGGATTGGGAAAGGGGCGACGAGGCGCACACGACATGCGCGATTGTCACAACGTCTGCCAACAAAGCAATGGCCCGCATTCACCATCGAATCCCTGTGATCCTATCACAGCAAGACTGGTCGCTGTGGTTAGGCGAATCCGGGAAAGGGGCGGCGTTACTCATGAAAAGCGCGCCCGAAGACGCGCTTTCATTTCACCGTGTGGGAACGGAGGTCAACAGCAACAGGGCCAGTGGGGCAGTGTTGCTGGACCCCATCGTTTAAGAATCTGGCGCTGTCCCTGATCCGACGTTAAAATTGTCGCCAGTCTGATAGCCACGGCCAAAGATATATGGTGGCCTGATGGTGCGACCGTTGATTGTGGACACATTCAGATATGCGTGATCACCCACTGGGATGTCGTTGATCAAAATTGTGTAGCTCTCGGTATCGACGCCAACAGTGTATTCGGTTTTATTGACAAATTTGAGGCGTGTGGCTTCGTCTGCATAAACTATATTTGGAAAATAGCCCTTTTCGTAGACGTAGACGGTGAAATCTTGCGCAGCAACGCTGGTCGCCACAAATGCAGTGACGCTGGCGAGTGCCGCAGATTTCAATAGTGTTGACAGACTTAGCATGGCGCGAATCCCTAATTGCATTTCAATTTTCCGGTTATGCACCTATATGCTGAAAAAATTGGGCGCAAATGAGGCGAAAATGTGAACGCTTGACCCTGTAAAAGTGCGCTACACGACGGCGGTGGCATTGCTCCATGATCTAATTATGCCCGAAATGAGCGGAGATTGCAGCGCCTTCAAATGCAATTGACCAGTCAAACCCTGTTGATCATCTCCTCTCTTCGATATTGCGTATCGACTGCCGGGCAATGGGCGAACTGGGCGTTGTGGCGTTCAGTTAATCGTGCGTGGGGTTATTCTTCGTAGTGACATTCCAATATTAAGAACGGGGATCCATCATCATAACCTCAAACCTTCCCTTCGATGAATGGACTGAAGTCTTTGGCTCGGAGCGGCCAATGGGCGCTTTGCTGGATCGATCAGCCTGTTACGTCTACGGCCTCGAGGTAAATGGCGTGTGTTATCGGCTGAAACACTGCCGTAACAAACAACAATAATAATCAAAGCTCAATCAAAACTAGAAAATCGTCGAGCGAACGGCCAACATGCGCTTTTTCACGCTTTAACGAGATGACAAGCGAGCCCACCAAAGCGCACAAAACGATAACGCAGTGGACCAATTTTTTCGCCGCAGTCTGCTCCAATTCTCAAAGTGCGATTGGCATCTCGTCCTTTGATTTTTGCAAGCGCGAACAATAATGCCATTCGTGCCTTCACAAACAAATCATATCAAGTGGGCTGCGCGATAGGCGTTCGACCCCATCGTCGGTTACCAATACCGAATGTCCTAAGCACATGGCTAACCCTGCCTCTGAATCCATCAGGATCATGTGCAGGAAAAACACTTGCCCTGCCTGCATGATCTCGGGGTTACCTTCGTAGAACATGGGGAAGTCGACCCAGATGGGGTTATAAACCGCGCCCATGCCATATCCACAGGCCTGAAGCCGTGCGTGGTTAAAGCCGTGCGCGTCAAAAACCTTGGCGTGAGCGGTGAAAACATCACCCATTGGTGCACCGGGGCGAATAGCTGCTTCGCATGCCTCAAGCGCCGCTACTGTTGCCTCGTGCATTTGGTTTTGCTTTTCACTCGGTTGGCCGATGATAATCGTGCGCATCATTGCGGCGTGGTAGCGTGCGTAGGCACCAGACCATTCCAGCGTCAGTTGGTCCTGCGTGTCCAGATGTCGGCGACCAGAATAATATCGGCAAAGTAGCGCCCCTTCGCCGGAGCCCACAATAAACTCGTTGCCTGCATAATCGCCGCCACCTTCAAAGACAGCGCCCTGCATAGCACTCAGGATATCACCCTCAAACGCACCAGCCTGCGTGGTCTCTATCGCAGCGTCCAGCGCATCGTCAGAAAGTGTGGCTGCCCGTCGATGCATTTCAATTTCAGCTGGCGATTTTACGCGGCGGCACTTACGAATGACATCCGATGCCTCAATCAGGTCTGGAATTACCTCCTTGACCATCTCACCGTTCCACATTGTCAAACCGGCAGTCTGTGTTTCCCAACCAATCCGCTTACCAGCAAGCCCGCGCGACGCCAAAAGCTTAGCGAGGCTTTCAGCAGGCCGCGCCCCTTCAACCTCGGTCCAGATATGGATCCGATCCTCTGCAAGGATCGACGTATGTTTAGCCTGACGCAGATCCGGGGCGCGGGTGAGAAGATCAATACCGCCGTCGGCGCTCAAAATCATACACTGGAACATCGCAAAACCGAACGTGTCATACCCTGTCAGCCAATATTGGCTTTCGGGCGCAAAGAGCAGAATGGCATCGAGCTTAGCATGGTCTAACGCCGACTGTGCTTTTGCAATACGCGCGCTGAACTCGTCTTGATGGAAGTGTAGGGGCATATTCAGTCTTTCAGACATCAATTACAAAAAAATATAACCCGTTTGGGTAAATCAGACCAGTCCGTAAGCGATATCGCATTTGGGCCGATGTAGAGAGAATTTGATCCGCCATTTTCAGTCACAGAGCCTTTGAATTGGCCGATATTGATTTGCATCAACAACACGAAATTCCAGATAGCGCATCCTCTTTTGCAAAGAGAGAAGGAACCCAAATTGCTGAACATTTCAAAACCATCAGTCGACCGCGTAGACATCGCGCTTTCTGGTGCCCTGAATGCAGACTCAATGCGGTTGGCGCTTGATCAACTTATTCAGGCATCAGAAAGTGTGACCCACGGGAAGATGCTCTACAAAATCTCTGACTTCGAGATGCCGACTTTGGGCGCCATGGCTGTTGAACTCTATCGCATGCCAAAGCTGTTCAGCTTGATCGGCAAGTTCGACAAATGCGCAGTGCTCTCAGACACCTCATGGATACGGACGGCTGCAGAGATTGAAGGCGCTGTGTTCAGGTCACTTGAGATAAAGAGTTTTAGGCTTGCCGATGCCAAGATCGCAGAGGCTTGGCTTGATGGTCGGGAGCAGGAGGACGGTAGCGCAGAGGAAGACGAAAACTTCCCAGTCT
>JAPKCP010000309.1 GCA_028822885.1 Yoonia sp.
CCTGCAATCATTGAAGCCGCAGCTTGCGAAATCGCGATTAGCGCCGACACCTCAATCATCACAGCCTTTTATGTCAGCGCGGACGTGTTAGACGAGGGCCAACTGATCATACACGCTGGCAAACAGCTCGCCAAATATAAGGTTCCACGCCAATACGTGCGAATTCCAGAACTGCCACGTGGTGCGAACAACAAAATCCTCCGCCGACAACTTCGGCAAGACTGGGAGACCTCACATGGTCAAACTTGATATCATCTCTGATCCAATCTGCCCTTGGTGCTACATCGGGAAAGCGAACCTCGACAAAGCGCTGTTGCAATACCCCGACCATCCGTTTGCGATGGAATGGCATCCGTTTCAATTGAACCCCGACATGCCTGTGGGTGGGATGGATCGGCGTGCGTATCTTGAGACAAAGTTTGGCGGCAAAGACGCCGCCGTTAAGGCATATGCCCCAGTCGTGGCTGCTGCGGAAAATGCTGGTCTTACGATCAACTTGGATATGATGAAGGTTACACCTAACACCATCGACGCCCACCGCTTGATCCATTGGGCCGGGATCGAGGAACGCCAGACGTTTGTCGTGGATTTGTTGTTCAAGGCGTACTTTGTCCAAGGGCGTGATATTGGCAGCCATGAAGTTCTTGCGGACGTCGCTGACATGGCCGAGATGGACGCCGCATTGGTAACAAAGCTGCTGGAAACGGACAACGACACCGACGATATTCGCAAACGCGATGCACACTCGCGCGAAATGGGTGTCAGTTCCGTGCCAACGTTTATTGTCGCGAACCAGCACGCTGTTCCCGGCGCACAGCCACCTGAGACTTGGGTACAGGTCATCGAAGATATTCAGGCGCAGATTGACGCAGCTGAGTGATTAGGTGTCACGGGGCAGCATCGAAATAAGGCGCTGCCCCTTTGGCCGAAAGGCCCATTCTCATAAGATATTATTCTTCAAAAGAAGCAGTTAAGCTTTTACCTTCTTTTTCTTATCCGCCAGCTTTTGCGCCAAATCACGTGCAATGTTGAACGCACCTTGAATTTTATCGCGATCTTTTTCCCAATCACGGCGTACGATAATTTTGTTATCTTTGACCTTCGCAAGACCACGCTGGTCATTGATGAAATCGACCAGTCCTTCGGGTGACGCGAACTTGTCGTTATGGAACTGAATCGTTGCACCTTTCGGACCAGCGTCCAGTTTGCCAATACCAGCCTTTTTGCACATCGCTTTGATCCGCACGACAAGCATAAGGGTGTTCACCTCTTTTGGCAGTTTACCAAAGCGGTCAATCAGCTCGGCTGCGAACCCTTCAAGTTCGACCTTGCTAGTAAGCTCTGACAAGCGCCGGTACAGACCAAGCCGCACGTCAAGATCAGGTACATAGGTGTCTGGGATCAAAACTGGTACGCCGAGGTTGATCTGCGGGGACCATTCGCCATCATCGATAATCCCTTCAGCGGCACCAGATTTAATGGCATCAATCTGATCTGAGAGCATCTGTTGATACAGCTCATATCCAACTTCGCGCATCTGTCCCGATTGTTCTTCGCCAAGCAAATTGCCCGCACCACGAATATCAAGATCTTGAGAGGCAAGCGTGAACCCTGCCCCAAGGCTATCGAGCGATCCAAGTACCCGGAGGCGTTTTTGCGCGGTATTCGTCAATTTCTGACGTGGTTTAGTCGTCAGGTACGCATATGCTCGGGTTTTAGACCGCCCAACGCGTCCTCGAATTTGGTAGAGCTGCGACAGTCCAAACATATCGGACCGCCAAACAACCATCGTGTTGGCCGTCGGGATGTCGAGGCCAGATTCAACAATGGTGGTCGCCAACAGCACGTCGTATTTGCCGTCGTAGAATGCGTTCATCCGATCATCGAGTTCACCAGCCGCCATCTGGCCAGTCGCTGAGATATAGCTAACCTCGGGAACTTCACGTTTCAGGAAATCCTCCATTTCCACCATGTCCGTGATCCGTGGCACCACAAGGAAGGACTGACCCCCACGATAATGTTCGCGCAAAAGCGCCTCACGGATTGTGATGGTGTCGAACTCGCTGACGTAAGTGCGGATCGCAAGGCGGTCGATGGGTGGCGTCCCAATGATGGACAGATCACGCACGCCAGACAAAGAAAGCTGCAATGTCCTAGGGATAGGCGTCGCTGTTAATGTCAAAACATGGACGTCTGTGCGCAGCTGCTTAAGCCGTTCCTTGTGCTGCACGCCGAATTTCTGTTCCTCGTCGATGACAAGCAACCCAAGGTTCTTGAACTTGATCGATTTTGCCAGCAACGCATGGGTGCCGATTACGATGTCCACGGTCCCTTTGGTCAGCCCCTCACGGGTGAGGTTCGCATTCCGCGTGGACACAAAACGTGACAAGGGCGCGACGTTGACGGGGAAGCCACGGAACCGTTCTGCAAAGCTTTGGTAATGTTGCCGCGCCAGCAGCGTTGTCGGTGCAATGATTGCGACCTGTACGCCACACATCGCTGCCACAAAAGCCGCACGGATCGCGACTTCGGTTTTACCAAAGCCCACGTCGCCACAAATTAGCCGGTCCATTGGGCGCCCAGACGCAAGGTCGGCAAGCACGTCTTCAATGGCTGATAATTGGTCGTCGGTTTCCGCGTACGGGAACCGTGCAAGGAACTGATCCCAAAGTGTTTCGGGTGGATCAAGTGCTGGTGCCGTGCGCAACTCACGTTCGGCAGCAACACGAATTAGACGTTCTGCGATCTGACGGATGCGCTCTTTCAGACGGGCCTTTTTAGCCTGCCATGCGCCGCCACCAAGCTTATCCAGCAAGCCTTCATCGTGACCATACTTGGACAGCAGTTCGATGTTTTCCACTGGCAGATAGAGCTTAGATGCCTCTGCATATTCTATCAGCAGGCATTCATGGGCAGCACCGGCGGCAGTGATCACCTCCATGCCCATGAAACGTCCAACACCGTGGTCGACATGCACAACCAGATCGCCAGTGGTCAGGCTGTTGGCCTCTGACAGGAAGTTATCGGCACGCCGTTTGCGTTTGGTGGTCCGGATTAGGCGATCGCCAAGGACGTCTTGCTCAGAGATGACTGTGAAACCAGGCGCTACGAAACCATGATCAAGCGGCCAGACGGCGAGATGCACACCGGCTTTGCCGACACGTGCAAAATCACTGACAGGAATGACTTCTGCGATGCCTTCATCTTCGATTAATCCGGTCAGACGCTCGCGCGCGCCCTCGGAATAGCTCGCGATGATGACTGGTCCATGATCGATTTGGGCACGGATGTGGACGGCAAGGGCCGTGAACAGGTTCGTGGTCTCACTTTGCCGCTCAGGTGCAAAGTTGCGCCCTATGCGGCCACCGGCGTCGATCACACGCATACCAGTTGCTTGCTGTAGTGCGGAAAACTGCATCGTCCGCCGATTTGCGACAGCTGCATCCCAGATGGCTTCGTCTATATATAATAATCCCGGAGGTGCAGGTTTATAGACTGTATCCATTCTGCCTTTTTGCGACAGTGCATGCATCCGTGTTTCATATTGATCGACGATGCTGTCCCAGCGGGCAATCCGCGACGGAGTGAGTTGATCATCAAGCGTAATTGTGGCGTTGCCTGTGTAGTCAAAAATCGTTTCAAGATCGTCCTGAAAAAATCCAAGCCAGTGTTCAATGCCTGCGTGCTTACGGCCAGCACTAACGGCTTCATAAAGCGGATCGTC
>JAPKCP010000310.1 GCA_028822885.1 Yoonia sp.
TGATGCACATCTTGCAGGCCGAAGACAGGAGTCTCGAGTCCCTCCATTCGTGCCTTTAGCTGCAGCGCGAGGTACAGTGAATAGTGCCTTGACTGATGCAGGTTGCCACCGTGGAACCAAAGGTGATCTTGCTGCGTTGGCTTCCACATATTGCGCTGCTCACCTTCCCATGGGCCAGGGTCCTTGGTCGTGTCCGATCCTAAACCCCACACTTTGCCGACCTTGTCCGCAACCTCTTGGCTGATCAGATCTGCTGCCCAACCGTTCATCGACCCATAGCCGGTGGCGAGGACGACAAGGTCAGCGTCAAGTTTGGTGCCATCGGCCAGAATGACGCCATCTTCAGCGTATTCTTTCATCTGGCCCCGTATCAATTTCACCCTGCCATCAATAATGAGCTGGCTGGCGCCGACGTCGATGTAATAGCCGGATCCACGGCGCAGGTACTTCATGAATAAGCCTGAATCGTCGTCGCCGAAGTCGAGCTGAAACCCGGCATCCTCAAGCCCTTTGTAGAAATCCACGTCTCGTTCTCGCATTTGGTTGTAAAGTGGAATCTGAAACTCGTGCATGATCCGGTAGGGCAGTGAGGCAAAGACCATATCAGCCTTTTCCGTGGTCATGCCGCTGTTGACGGCTGCTTCACTGTAAAGACCGCCCAAACCTATATCCATCAGCGTTTCAGATTTCACGATATGGGTCGACGACCTTTGGACCATCGTAACATCCGCCCCCTGTTCCCAAAGCGCGGCACAGATGTCATGAGCCGAGTTGTTAGAGCCAATAACGACGCATTTTTTGCCTTCCCATGCATCCGCGCTTGCGTGCTGTGAGGAATGCTGGATCGTGCCCTTAAAGCTGTCCTGACCGGGGAAAACAGGCATGTTCTTTTTGCCCGACATGCCGGTGGCGAGCACCAGATGCGTAGGATTCAGCGTAACACTCTCGCCGTCGCGGTTGACCTCAACAGTCCAGGTGCCACTGGCCTCGTCATAACTGGAAGACGTGACTTCTGACTTGGTCCAGTAATTCAGCTCCATGACCTTGGTGTACATTTCCAGCCAGTCGCCCAACTTGTCCTTGGGTGTGAAAACGGGCCAAGTGTCGGGAAACTTGATGTAAGGCAGGTGATCGTACCAGACAGGGTCGTGCAGACAGAGCGATTTATACCGGTGACGCCAGCTATCTCCGGGGCGATCGTTCTTTTCGATGATGATTGTTGGCACGCCGAGCTGACGCAGCCGCGCACCAAGCGCGATGCCACCTTGGCCGCCACCGACAATAACTGTGTAAGGTTGGGTCTCAATCCCTAGCGTGTTCAGTTCGTGATCACGACGTTCCTGCCAGCTGCTTTTGTTCTTTTCTGCACCGTGTTCTGCGCCGATTGGGCGGTCTCGGCCTTTGGGTTCCTCAAATCCTTTCAGCTCCTGTAAGGCGGTCAGCAAGGTCCAGATTTTCCCGTCCTTGAGCCGAATTAAGCCCCAACCAACGCCGTGGGCGGTTTCAAAAGTGATCCAAGCGGTGGTGACACCGTCTTCCTCTGTTGGAATCTCCGCTTCCTGCAATTTAAAGTTCGAAGGTGCTGCTTGCGACAGCTGACTGTTTAACATTTCGCGAACGTGGTCAGGGCCTTCCATCGTTTTTAAGTTCCAAGTAAATGCTACGAGATCACGCCAGTAGCAGTCATCTAAGAACATCCCCGCGGTGCGCTCCACATCGTTGGAGGCAAGGGCCGCGCCGAAGTCGTCCAGAAATTGCTGCGTCTGGTCCGTAATGGTTGTGTCGAGCATGTTATCTCCTCCCAAAGTACATATCGGTTTATGATACGATGTGATCGCAGGCTGAGAAGATGCCGGACGTAACGATTGCAAAAAGAATCTGTGCGCCAGTGCTGTTTGTTGCGTTGCGCAACATGCAGCGCAACAAGGCCATCATTCAGGTGCTTGTAGTCCAGCCTTGCGAACGCGGCGCAAAACGGTGGACCGGTTCACGCCAAGCCGTCGCGCAGTAAGCGCCATGTTCCAGTGGCAGGCGTCTAACATAGCCTCTAAGCCGCTGATCTCATCGTTGACCTGCCGCAAGGCTGACGTTGCAGGAATGTCAGATAGATCTAATGTGTTGCTACTGGCGGTGGCAAGCGCCACATCCAGTGTGCGCTCCATCTCTCTGATATTGCCGGGCCAAGGGCGGCTGGCCAGTTCGGCGCGCGCGGCAAGGGTTAGGCGCGGGGTCGTCGCAGTGCGCTTGCGCAGCAAACGGTCCAACAACCAATCAAAGTCGTGGCGTAGACGTACGGGTGGCAAGGTCAATACCGTGGCCACCAACCGATAATACAGGGCAGGGTCCAACAGTCCGGTCACGTCAACGCGCGCCATTGAAATAGGCCGCAAAGACGGATGTTGGTCCAATAGTGCGATCAGTTGCGGTTGAACGGCAGGCGATAACGCCTCGAGCCCGCGCAGCAAAAGCGTGGCAGGTGCGCCGTTTAATGCGCGAAGGCTTTGATCTACCAAAGCCTCGTCAAAAGTGGCGCAATCTAGCGTAATCAGCCTTCGCTCTCCGCCACCGACCGTATGGATGGCCCGCGCAAGGCGCGATTTACCCGTGCCTGTCTCACCAAGGATCAACAGCGGAATATCGGTTTCTGCCATGCGTGCGGCCAAGAGCAGAACCTGAGTCATTGCGGGATCTGATCCAGCCAAAGAGGCGAATGCCACGGGATGCTGTCTATCGGGAACCTTCGCAGGCAGATTGGCCCGTGGCGCCTGCGGTGCGATCGCATGGGCGAATAGCGCGCTACCGTCCCGCAATCGGATCACGCGGTCTTCGGTTGGTTTGTCACGCATCAAATCTGGCAAGTCGTCGATAACGATATCCAGCACACTTTGAATTGAGCGTCCCAACAGGGGGGTGCCGTTGGAGCCCATCAGCATCGTCTCAGCTGCGCGCGTCAACCCGATAATACGCCCCGCCCCGTCTAGCGATACCGCAGCGTCTGGATCGACATCAAGAAATTCTGGATGAGCCGCCAGTCGTAACACCCACTCGCGTCGACTATACGCCATCAAGTTCGCTAACTCGATACGCCGTGCTGAGGCTGTGACAAGGTTCATGGCCAAGTTCTGGCTTGTTTTAGGTGACGGCGAACGCAACAACGAAATATCGAGTACCGCCACCAATTGTCCAAAGCTATCGTAAATCGGGGCTGCAGTGCAGGACAGTCGCGTGTGATCCATGCCAAAATGATCGCCTTGATGCACGGTCACAGCCTGCCCAGTATAAATACACGAGCCAACGCCGCTGGTTCCAGCCAAAGATTCTGTCCAATCAGATCCCAAGAACAAACCAGATTTGCGCAATTCATCCTCAAACTGCGGGTCACCAAAAAAGTCGACACAAATGCCAGAGGCGTCAGATAAAAGCAGCACATAATTCTGCCCAGCAATCTGCCGGAACAGGGCGTGTAAACCGGAACGGGCAGTAGCGATCAAACGCTCTGATTGGTCGCGATGCTCGCGCAGTTGGGTTTCTGTAATAATGTGCGCAGCAGCCCGTCGGGTCGGGTCTAAGCCATAATCCTGAACACAGCGCCGCCAAGAATCCTTGACGACGTCGTCTCTTGACGTCGATGCGCCACTCAAAGTGCGCTCGATTTCTCTTACATGCTCAACATCGTTCATCGGGTCAGTACCGCCCCCTTTGGTGTCGACAGACTTCACGTCC
>JAPKCP010000041.1 GCA_028822885.1 Yoonia sp.
GTCTGGCGAAAGCGACGCATTGAACCGAGGGAATTCACCCAAAACCTGCGCCAGCGCTTTGACGTGAAACGCAAGTGTCGTGAGTTTAACCCCGCGCTTTAAAGCCTCGGGCTTTAGTGACGCACGAAATGCTTCGACGGCTGAAATATCGGCCTGATCGTGATGCGTTACGGCAGGGATAAGCGCTTGCGCCGCTGCAAGGTTGCGCGCGGCAACCTGCGAAAAGCGGCTGAGCGGTTCCTCGGTAATAGGTCCGTATTGAGCGTGATCCACGTCCCAATAATCCTGCTCTGTGGGAGGGGATTTAGGGGAGGTATCAAGGTCTTCGCGCGCAATCGTTTGGCGGCCCAGATCGGCGGCAAGCCGATCAAGGTCCACACCCTTTTGTCCGGCGAGCTTGCGCACTGATGGACTGGCGATGACATCTGACATCACATCACCAACTTGCTGAAATATATTGAGTTTCCATGAATTCAAGCATGCCTTCATGGCCACCCTCGCGGCCGAGACCCGACTGTTTGGTGCCGCCGAATGGTGCTGCTGGATCGCTTACAAGACCACGGTTTAGTCCCACCATGCCGTAGTCCAGCCGTTCGCAAACCTGCAACGCACGTTTCATGTCTTCAGAGAACACGTAGGCAACCAGACCGTATTCGGTGTCATTGGCGCGACGGATCACGTCTTCTTGGTCGGTGAAGGTTTGGATCGCTGCGACAGGTCCAAAGATTTCATCGTGCACGCAGTCGCTGTCCTCGGACACATTGGACAAGACGGTGGGTGGATAGAAAAAGCCGCGACCCTCTGGGGTGATTCCACCCAATTCGACCTTTGCGCCCTTGGCAACGGCGTCTGCAACAAATTTGGCGACTTGATCGCGGGTAGCTGCGTTGACCAACGGCCCAACGTCGACGGATGGATCAGCGCCATCGCCCATTTTCAAAGCACCCATTGCGGCAGTGAATTTAGCGATAAACGTGTCGGCGACGTCTGCGTGCACATAAATTCTGTTAGCTGCGGTGCAAGCTTCACCTAAGTTTCGCATCTTGGCGAGCATTGCGCCCTCAACCGCGACATCCAAGTCGGCGTCTTCGAAGACAATCAGCGGTGCGTTGCCGCCCAGTTCCATGGCCGGTTTCAACACGAGATCGGCCGCAGAGCGTAGCAATTTGCGGCCCACACCAGTGGAACCAGTGAAGCTCACAACCCGCACGCGTGGATCATGCAGCATGTGATCGACAAGAGCACCAGTTTGACGGGAAGGGAGCACGTTAACCAAGCCTGCGGGCACGCCTGCTTCTTCGAGAAGCGGCATCAATGCGAGCATGGTCAATGGCGTTTCAGATGCGGGTTTGATGATGACTGCGCAGCCAGCTGCCAACGCAGGCGCGATTTTGCGCGTGCCCATTGCAGCGGGATAGTTCCACGGTGTTACCAGAACTGCCAACCCAGCAGGTTTGTGTTGTACGATGATCCGGGCACCGGATGCGGGCGCATGGGTGATCATGCCATCAGCGCGCACGGCTTCTTCCGCGAACCAGCGGAAAAATTCGGCGGCATAAGTGGCCTCACCAATGGCATCTGCACGGGCCTTGCCGTTTTCGAGCGTGATGAGGTTTGCAAATTCGTCTAACCGTTCAGTCATCAGCTCCCATGCTTTGCGTAGCACTTCTGAGCGTGCGCGGGGGGTGCGGGCGGACCACTCTTTCATCGCGACTTCGGCGGCGTCCAATGCAGCATTGGCATCTTCAATCTCAGCGGAGGCAACGGTCGTGATCAGTTCTTCTGTGGCAGGATTGAACACGTCAAAACGCGTATTGGAGCTGCCGGGTTTCCATTGGCCATTGATGTAAAGGTCAGTGTGTTTCATGTCAGGTCCAGTCATGGTCAAAGCAGATGGTACAAGGGGTCAGCGAGACGGTCGGCGAAGCCAGAGATCAGCGCGATGGCCTTGGCATCCTCAAGTTGAATGTCAGTAAAATCTAGCGAAAGGCGCAGGGTATCGCCTTCGCGTGCAATTGTGAGGGTGGGTGCATCATCTGGGCCAAGGTTAAGACCCGTGATGCGGCTGTTTGTGAGGTCGCGTAGAATAAGGTTGGCTGTGTCTGTTGTTTCAATTTGGTGTGAGAGGCGAGACCGATCAGGGTTCAGCAACGTCGTTGCATCACCATTCAAGGGGGCGATTTGAATGGCAGTATCTGTGATTTCGGGGTTTGTTGCCCGTAACGCACCTGACGCAAAACTGGCCCAAAGTGCTGACGGATCAACTGTGATGCCACCGTCCGCTAACATCCAAGCAATGAAGTCTTCCGTGCCCGCGTTTGGCACACTTGCTGTGATTTGGCGCAGTACCACGCTGTTGTTTACAACTTCGCTACCCTTGATGGGTAAGTTTTGCAGTATGTCTATATCGGCAGCATGATAAGGCTGGGGATGTCCAGCTTCGACGAGCCTTGCAAGGTCCAACCCCGCCACCAATGCTAAACGACGGGCTTTGGGCGACGCAAGAATGCGGCCATCGCTGCGTTGATTGGCAGTGGTGGCAGTTTTCGGTGTCGCTGGTGCAAGGGTGGTAGGCTTTGGGGCGGAAGCCACTGCCGTTGGAGCATCATCCTTGGGTGAGCTTTGATGAAATGTTTGGTCCGGCTTATCTGTTGTGATGATCGCGATTGTTTGCCCAGTGGGCACGTCTTCTCCTGGGTCTGCCATGATCGCAGCAAGGTAACCGTCAGCGCCTGCAGGGACTTCCATTGTGCTCTTGTCGGTCTCTACTTCGAACAGCACGTCGTCGGCGGCAACCGCATCGCCAAGCGCTATGTTCCACGACAAGAGTTTTCCAGAATCTTGCGCCATGCCAAGGACGGGCATGATGATATTGGTGCCCGAAGGCAATGAACCAGTGGGTGTGACCTCCTGTGCGGCTTGCTCTGGTACCGCAACTGCTGGGGTAGGGATCGATTCGGTCGCAGTCTCAGAAATCATGGCGATGACATGGCCCACAGGAACATCGTCACCCGTGGCAGCACTGACATTGGTCAAAAAACCTGCCGCTTGCGCCTCAACTTCCATCGTCGCCTTGTCAGTTTCGACCTCAAACAATGGATCACCCACCGCCACAGCGTCACCGGCAGCCTTAAGCCAACTGGTTATTTTACCAGTGTCCTGGGCCATGCCAAGCGCCGGCATGATCACGTCATGCGGCATTAATCATCTCCCCAGAGCAGAGTTTGCGGGCGTTCGCTGCAACACCTTCTGGTGTCGGCACGGTGATGTCTTCAAGAGCAGGCGAGAATGGTACAGGGACATCCATCGCCCCCATGCGCAACACAGGCGCGTCGAGGTAATAGAACGCGTGTTCGTTCAAGCGGCTCGCGATTTCGCCAGTGATACCGTAGCTTTGATGTCCTTCGTCAATGACAATCGCACGGCTAGTTTTCTTAACGGATGCGATCAAGGTAGCTTCGTCGAGTGGGACGATTGTGCGCGGGTCGATGACTTCTGCGCTGATGCCTTCTTTCGCCAGTATGTCTGCAGCCGCTTCTGCTACTTGGACCATCGACGACGTCCCGATCAATGTGATGTCTGAACCGATCCGTTTGACATTGGCGACGCCAAAGGGGATCAAATATTCCTCTTCTGGTACCTCTGCTTTGTCCTGATACATCAGTTTGTCTTCGAAGATTACAACAGGGTTATTGTCGCGGATCGCGGTCTTGAGCAGGCCTTTAGCTTCGTAAGCTGACGATGGCATCGCGACTTTGAGGCCGGGAATATGGGCGACGAGCGCGTGCAAGGATTGCGAGTGCTGCGCGCCAGAGCGACGGGTCGCGCCAAGGTTTGTGCGCAACACCAGTGGCGCGGTTAATTTACCCCCCGACATATAATGCGTTTTGGCGGCCTGATTGCACAACTGGTCCATGATCAAGAAGAGGAAATCACCAAACATCAAATCAACAATCGGACGGGTGCCCGTCATTGCAGCACCGACCGCGAGCCCCATAAATCCGGGCTCAGAGATGGGTGTGTCAACGACCCGCGCAGTGCCGAATTCTTCGACTAATCCGGACAATATCTTGAACGGCGTTCCGGCCTCTGCCACGTCTTCACCAATGATGAAGGTCGTCGGGTCCCGGCGCATTTCTTCCGCTAAGGCTTCGTTTACGGCTTGGGATAAGGTAATCTTTCTCATGGTCATTCTCCTCAGGCCACAAACACGTGTTGGTCGACTTCCGATTCATCGGGATATTTCGCGATGAGCGCGTATTCCACGGCGGCAGTCGCATCTGCCAAAATCTCAGCCTGTATCGCGGTGAGTTCTTCTTCGGTGGCGATGCCCTCTTTGGTTAGCCAAGCGGCGAATCGTGTAATCGGATCCCGTTCAGTTTTCCAAACGAGTTCTTCTTCTTTGGTCCGATAGTATTCGCGGTTGATGTCGCCGACGTGGTGGCCATGGTAACGGTAGGTTAGTAATTCAATGAAGAACGGGCCTTCGCCTTTGCGTGACCGCGCGACGAGTTGCTCGGTCAGTTTGTTGACTGCGAGAACGTCTTGGCCATCGACCGTGAATGCCTCAATGCCAAACGCCTCAGCGCGGGCGGTGATCGATCCTGCGGCGATTTCTTCAGTCTTGGTATATTCTGAGTAGCCGTTGTTTTCGCAAGCATAAATGACGGGTAGGTTCCAAAGAGCGGCCATATTCATGACCTCATATAAAATCCCTTGTGCCGTTGCACCGTCACCAAAGAAACAGACGCTGACATCGTCTTTACCAAGTAATTTGGACGTAAAAGCAGAGCCTGTAGCGATTCCCATAGACCCGCCGACGATGGCATTTGCACCTAAATTTCCGTTAGATTGATCGGCGATGTGCATTGATCCGCCTTTGCCGCGACAATAGCCTTCTTCTTTACCGAGTAGTTCGCAGAACATTTCCTTGAAATTAGCGCCTTTGGCGACGCAATGCCCGTGGCCACGATGCGTTGACGTGATCTTGTCGGTCACTTTCAAGGCTTCGCAGATACCCACTGCGACAGCTTCTTGGCCTGAATACATGTGTGTCAGGCCCGGCATTTTCGCGCTGAGGTAAAGCTGGTTGGCATTGTCCTCAAACGTACGGATGCGGGCCATCTGGCTGTACATACGCAGGTAGTCTTCGGTATTTGATTTTGTTTCTGCGGCGCTCATGGTGCTCTCTCTTGAAAAAGGGTCCGCCTTGGCAACGTCGCCAAGGCGGATAGTTCAGGGAGGTTAGTATCGGTTGGCAATCGGAAGGGTTTGGGCTGGGAAAAGGCTGATGACCTTGCAACCCGTGTCCGTCACGACGACTTCTTCTTCGATCCGGGCAGCTGAATAGCCATCCGTTGCTGGGCAATACGTCTCAAGTGCGAAGACCATGCCAGTCTGGATTTCCATTGGGTTTTCCAATGAAACCGCACGACTGATAATGGGACGCTCGTGCAGTGCAAGCCCCAGACCATGGCCAAACTGCAAGCCAAAGGCTGACAATTCGTCAGGGAAACCGAATTCTTCGGCTTTCGGCCAGCACTTGGCGACGACATCAGTGGACACGCCAGGTTTGATTGCTGCAATCGAGGCATCGATCCATTCGCGTGCCTTTACATAGGCGTCGTTCTGGCAAGGGGTCGAGAAGCCCACGTTGAAGGTCCGGTAATAGCAGGTCCGATAGCCTTGGTACGATTGCAAAATATCGAAGAATGCCTGATCACCAGGGCGAATGAGACGGTCTGTGAAGTTGTGCGGATGTGGGTTACAGCGCTCACCGGAAATGGCGTTGACGGCTTCAACGTCGTCGCTGCCCATCTCATAGAGCATCTTGTTTGACATCGCTACGATGTCGTTTTCACGCACACCGGGTTTTAGTTCTTCATAAATCATGTGGTAGACGCCATCGACCATGGCAGCAGCTTGGTTCAAGAGCTGGATTTCGTCTACGTTTTTGATTTCCCGGGCGCTCAGCATGACCTGCTGACCGTCAACAACGTTTACACCTGCGTCTTGCAGGGCAAAGAACATCGCTGTTTCGGCATAGTCCACGCCAACCGGCATTCCTGCCATCCCTGCCTTTTTGATCAGGCCAGCGATTTCTTCGGCGTACCGTTTCATCAAGCCAAAGCTGGGGGGAATCGTCCCACGCATACCAACAACGCCGGGCAACATCCGGTCTGGGTCAAGCCAATCACAGTATTCTTTGTGGTGAACGGCTGCAGATCCGAAGTCCCAAACATAGGGTTCCTCATCACCAGCCAAGAGGCAGAACCGGCACATTTTGTCGCGTTCCCACTCACCAATCTTGGTACCAGAGACATACCGAATATTGTTGACGTCAAACATCAGCATCGACCCGAGGTTGGACTTTTTCAACGCATCTTTGGCGCGGGACAGACGATAGCGGCGCAAACGGTCGTGATCGACGCGGCGTTCAAAGTCGACGGCAGTGTGGCCGGATGATGGGATGTGTTTGTCCCAGCGCCAATTTGGATCGATATCACCCGGTTGTAAGATGCGTGGGTTTAGTGCGGACGTATTTGGCTGAGCCATGAAAGCCTCCTTGCACCTCAAACGATGCTATAAATGTGTAATTTGCGGGCGCAGGGCCCTAGAGCTACTGGATGCACCAGCCGCCATCGATGTGGATCATCTGACCCGTCATGTAATCGCTGTCGTCGGAACACAGGAAAGAAGCCGTGCCGACGATGTCCTTGGGATAAGACACGCGCTTGATGACCAGCTCATTCTCAGAAATGTCTTCGTAGGCCTGACCGGCTTTGTCTTTGAACCCGATTTCAACAAGGTCTTTGTCGAGCTGTTCCCAAAGCGGTGTCACAACAACACCCGGCGCGTATCCGTTGACGGTGATGTTGTGTTCGCCAAGAGCGACGGCACCGCAGTGCGTCAGCGCCAAACAGCCATATTTTGAGGTGCAATAAACGGTCACATCAACCAGCGGTTTGCGCGACGCGATGGAACCGACATTAATAAGTTTGTACGGGTGATCCTCCATCGGACCCTGCGCGATCATCTGCGCGGCTGTTTCTTGCATTCCAAGCCACATCGCCTTGGTGTTAACGTTCATGATCATGTCCCAGTTGTCTTCATCGATATCCATGAAGAACCGTGGCTTGTTCATGCCAGCGTTGAAGACACCAATGTTGATGGACCCGAACGCTGCGACAGTGGCGGCAACAGCTGCCTTATTATCTTCGCGCTTGGTCACATCCATCTTGATCGCAATCGCTTTGCCATTGCCTGCGGCGTTAATTGTATCCGCAACCTTTTGCGCTTCATCAAGGTTCAGATCGCCGATACAAATGTTTGCGCCTTGGGCGGCAAAGTTAATAGCGTTGGCCTCACCCATACCGCGGGCGGCTCCAGTGATGAGGATATTTTTACCGTTGAGGCGATTGGGGTCCATGGTCTTCTCCCTAAGTGACCGGTTGTCGTAATGCGTCCTCGGCACGGGACTGAGCCCGCGCGAGTGCTTGCTGCGGACGGATTACGCCGCGCAACATATCGTGAAATTCTTGCCCACAGATTTGGACGATGTTCGAGATTTGTGGGATTGGCGGTCGTGGCCAAAACTGCAGTTCATCGCGCCAAGACATTGCATCCACGGCCTCGAATATGGGGGACAGTCGGCGGACTTCTGGGTCCGCACCCACTGAATAACGCGGCGCAGTGCGGCTGCCATTCTGAACGTAAAGTTTTTGTGCTTCTGGCGATGTGAACGCGATCAACGCTTCAACAGCATCGGGAATGCGTTCTTCTGGAACATTTGTTGGAATACCAAAGACGTAACCACCGACAGGGGCGATCGGCGCACCTAGTGGGCCGTGCGGTTGCGGGACGTATCCGGTATTATCAAACGCAGGTGAGCTTTCGTCGAGCTCAAAATATGGTGCTAACAATGTATAGCCGTAGGCCATAGCCACCTTGCCTGCAGCATAGGGGCGAACGCGTTCGTACCATGACATAGACAGAATATCGGGTGGCGAAAATTCAAGCAGTGCCATCAGGTATTCTGCAGCTTCGAGGCCCCGTGGGGTGTCGATTGTGGCGCGAATGTCAGCGCGATCCAGACTTGAGGCATCAAAACCCCCAGCGATTTCCGGCAAGTCAATAATAGGTTGACCGAAGGCCGCGCAGGTCGTCATGAATGTATGGCCAAGTGCTGTGCCACGTGCTGCATTCCATGCAACGCCGTAGCGGCCACCGCGTGGATTATGCAGTGTCTTAGCCGCTGCCAAAACTGCGTCGGCTGTCGCAGGTGGCGTCAAACCGGCCTCTGCAAACCAGTCTTTGCGGTAAAACATCAGCTCCGGAGTGGTCTGGCTTGGGACACCGTAAGGGGTGCCATTCCAATGAGCCGCCTGCCAACCTGCTGTGTGAAAATCACTTGGATCGAGCCGCTCGATATCCATGATAGAATCCAGAGGCCGCAACACGCCTTGCTTCACAAACTCGCCCACCCAAGGCAGGTCCACTGCAATTAAATCGTACCGGCTGTTGGTGCGTTTAGCATTGCGCAGGGCTTCTTCTCTCAAGCGATCAATCGAGAAAGCGCGCTGGTGAATTTGAGTGCCTACATGCTGCTCGAACTGCCGCTTAAGGTTATCCATTACCATGAAGGTTGGATCACCGTGGACCAAAATGCGCAGCCCGCCTTGCAGTTTCAAAGGGTCGGGTAGCGCCTTGGGTGGTTTGATAAGAGCCTGCCCATGTTGGTAGGATCCACCAAAATAATAATCGTCGTTGTCAGCTTCTTCTTGCTTGTTGCCAAATGCGCCAACGCCAAGCCGGTGAATGCGATCCGCCAATTGGCTCCACTTTGCGATCAAATCTGCGCTAGGGTGAAGAGTGAAGCTTTTGCCAGACTTGGTGCGTGGGCGCTGTTCAATCAAACCTAATAGTTCAAGTTCGGCCAGTTTGCGCATTGCCGTCGCATACGGAACGCCCGACGTGTCGACCAATGAAGACGCAGTAACAATCCGCCCTTCGACATGACTACGCAACAGATGAAGGCTCATGTTGAGGTAGGGGTTGGGTGCCCTCGGTTCGACAGCGCTGTCGATCTCTGTCATGAGGTTTTCAAGGAATTCGACGACCCTGTCGAGTGTCGCAGCCATACCCGCAGGTCCAACGTCGGGAGCTTTGGCCCTAGCGCGGTATCCATTTTGGATAATATTATCGGCTACCATGTTCACAGTCCTGGGTCGCTTTGCTGTTGATGTGTTGGGATTCGGTTTACGCATGGTCTGGTTCCTTAAGATGCCAACTTTAGTTCAATACCAGTATGGTGAAAAAAACCATTTTGGATATGAAAACATCCAAAATGGATATAAAGTGCAGCACCAAAGGGCCAGTAAATTGGTGAAGAATGCAGGGTGGCTTGCGTCAGAACGATTCTCTGTGCTGTGAAGACAGCGGCAACCACTGATAACGTAAAAGTCTGGGAGGACCCGCGATGAACTTCACAACCAAAGCAGCACTTGCTTGCACGACTGCACTTCTTGGCACCGCTGCCGTAGCAGAGACAATGACAGTCGGCATCACGCAGAACAACGTCGGTGTAGACAGCTATCAAACGACATATGAAAAGGCATTTATCGAAGCAGCAGAAGCCAACGCAGACGTTGAAGTTGTAGTTCTGGATGCAGGTGGTGACGTTGCCCGCCAGATCGCCCAAATGGAAGACCTGATCCAGCAAGAAGTCGATGCAATAATCATCTGGCCAACCAATGGTGAAGCGGTGATCCCGGCAGTGCGGAAAGCGTTTCAGGCGGGCATCCCTGTCGTGGTAACGAACTCTAACATCGCCGAAGCTGGCTTTGAATTTGTCGCCTCCTTCTCTGGGCCAGATAACATCACGCAGGGTTCACGCTCCGCAGAAATCATGTGTGAGCGGTTCACAGCCCTTGGCACACAGGATGAAGCGCGCGTTGTGCAAATCTCTGGCCAGCCAGGCTACACAACAGCGATTGAGCGCGCGAAAGGCTTTGAAGATCGCCTTCCAGAGGTTTGCCCGAACGTCACACTGGTTGAAACACAGCCGGGCGACTGGAACCGTGAAAAGTCTCAGCAAGTCATGGAAGCTTTTCTTGTAAAGTATGACGACATCGACGGTGTTTATGCTGGCGACGACAACATGGGCGTAGGCGCATTGAATGCTGCAAACGCTGCAGGGCGCACAGACGGCATTACGTTTGTAGGTGCTACAAACTTCGCAGTTGGTTACGAAGCTATGGCGCGCGGCGAATATTGGGGCTCCATCTACCAATCCCCAGTTGACGACGCAAAAGCTGCATTGAAGACTGCGCTGGACTTGCTTGCCGGCGAAGAGTTGCCGTTCCTGAACTACTTCGACACACCGAAGATCACGCAGGATAACATGGGCGATTTCACGAAGCCTGTATTTTAAATTATGGCCTGATTGTATGCGCGGGGCGGGAGACTGGCCTGCGCATCACTTTTTTCCAATAATTTTAAATGGGGAGGAGCACCATGGGGCGTGTTTCGGGTAGATCCTGTATTGTGACAGGGGCTGCACAAGGTATCGGGCGTGCCGTTGGAGAGGCGCTTTTAGATGAAGGCGCCGATGTGTGTTTTGCAGATATTAATGCGGATAGATTAATTGATGTCGTAGCAGCCAATGCGTCGCGCGCCGCGAATGCTGGCGCAAAAATCACCCAGTTCCCCGTCGATGTCACCAACCGCGACCAAGTTCAGGCAATGATTGCCCACGCGGTGTCAATTTTTGGTAAGCTGGACGTCAAATTCAACAATGCCGGTGTGAACCGCCCAATGAATTTTCTGGAAGTGACGGAAGAAAATTGGAAGTTTATCATGGACATCAATGGTCTCGGCGTGCTGATTGGCACGCAAGAAGCCGCCCGTCAGATGATTGCTCAAGGGCACGGTGGCAAGATTATCAACACAGCCTCTGTTGCGAGCCGTCAAGGGTACGACAATGTCGCCCCGTACTGTGCCAGTAAATGGGCCGTCGTCTCGTTGACACAATCAGGGGCACGTGATCTCGCCAAGCATGACATCACGGTCACGGGCTTTGCCCCCGGTGTTGTTGCCACGGAAATGTGGGATCAAGTTGATCGCGACCTGCTAGAAATTGGTGCGTCAGAACGCCCTGGTCAAGCAATGGAAGCATTTTCGACTGACATATTACGTGGTCGCGTCGCCACACCTGCTGACATCACCGGCACAACTACATTTTTGGCGTCAAAAGATAGTGACTATATGACGGGCCAAATCATCATGATCGACGGTGGTATGACGCTGGTTTAGCGTTGTGCCGCAACCCCAAAGGGGCGTCTACTAAGGTAGGCGAAAGGGAGGACGAATGGCAGGAATGTCAAAAGCACAAATTGGTGGTTTCTTAGCGCGGCAAGGCATCTTGATCGCCTTTGCGCTGTTCATAATTGGTTTCACATTAGCCAATGCAAAGTTCCTGAGCGTCGATAACGTGCTGAGCGTTATGCGGTCATCCGCCATTTTAGGAGTCATGGCGCTGGGGGTCACGTTCGTGGTCATCAGTGGCAACTTGGACCTGTCTGTCGGGTCGATGATGTCGTTTTCGACTATTGTGGTGCTGGACTTGCATGACAAAATCGGACCCTTGCTGGCGATCCCGGCAATGTTTGCGATGACTATCGCGCTGGGGGCGCTGATCGGTTTCCTTGTCGGCTACCTCAAACTTAATTCGCTCATTGTTACGCTTGGCATGCTGTCGGCCATCCATGGTCTGACGCTGACCTATTCGGGCGGCAAAAACATGGATATTGTCGACAAAGAAGGCACGTGGTTCAGTATCTTTGGGCAGGGCACGGCGCTAGGTATTCCGGTGCCGATCATTATTTTCTTGTTGGTGGCGGCCTTTTTGGGCGTGTTGCTCGCAAAAACTCCGTTTGGGCGCAAAGTGTATGCCGTGGGTGGAAACGGCACGGCGGCGACGTTCTCTGGTATCCCGCGCGCGCGCACTGTCTTTTACTGCTACGTTATCTCTGCGACCTGCGTAGCGACGGCAGGGCTTATCCAAGCGAGCCGTTCGATGGGGTCGCAAAACACCGTGGGGCAGGGGTTGGAACTGGATGTTCTTGCGGCTGTCATCCTTGGTGGTGCGTCACTGCTCGGTGGGTCAGGTACGATTTTCAAAACACTCATTGGGGTTCTGATCCTTGGGTTTATCCAAAATGGATTGCTCCTCGTCGGGCTTCAATTCTACGTCCAATTTGTTGTGACGTGGGTCATCATCATCCTTGCAGTGTGGCTCGATATCGCAGCCAAGCGCGGCAAGTTTTGGTCAACGATCGCTTAGGGGGGCGGGAAATATGCAAGCTGGAAAACTCTCAACCTATCTAAGCAAAGGCGCCATCTGGGGCTTTATTGTAATGGAGCTGATCTTCTTTTCCGTCGCTGGAGAATTCTTATCGATCTCAGACAAGGCGTTTATGGACATCGACAACATGCTGTTGTTGTTAAAACAGTCTGCTCCTATCGGCATTATTGCGATCGGCATGACCATTATCATGATTAACGGTAACATCGACCTCAGCGTCGGGGCGATTTTTGCCCTGTCGGGGATCATTTTGCTGGATTCCATGACATGGCCAATCTTTGCGGGCCTTGGCGATTGGGTGATCCCTGTCTCATGGCTTCTGGCACTGCTGATGGGAATTACACTGGGGTTCATCAACGGGCTGATCGTGTGGAAAACTGGCGTTGATGCCTTCATCGTGACGCTCGGTTCTATGCTTGGCTATCGTGGGCTGGTGTTCATGTATAACGGTGAAAATCCCACATCAAACCTAAACTGGACACTGGTGGATTTCGCGGAACTGGAAATTCTGGGGCTACACACTGCGACGTGGTTCTTACTCGTCGTCACCGCGATCATTTGGTTCGTCATGACCCGCACAGTCCACGGTCGAAATGCATATGCTATCGGTGATAACCGTGAGGCTGCAGTTAACGCGGGTATCCGCGTCGGCCCTCACATGCTGATTAATTTCATGATCATCGGCTTTCTAGCCGCGTTGTCCGCGGTGGTGTTTTATTCCGAAAGTGGGTCGGTGAACCCTAACGATGGTCAGCTTTATGAACTTTGGGTTATCACGGCTGTTGTCCTTGGTGGCACTAAGCTTGCGGGTGGCGCTGGGTCGATCATTTCGACCTTCGGTGGCGTCATTGCAATTCAGCTTTTGCGCAAGGGTTTGGGCCATATTGGAGCGGACACATCGACTGTGAACCTCGTCATTGGGATTATCCTAATTGCAGTGCTGATCCTTGATCGGCAGTTGAACGCCAAAGGCAAAGAGGAGTTGAAGATATGACCGATAAAATCCCCGCCTTGCGTCTTGAAGGGATTGTCAAAACCTTCCCCGGTGTACGTGCCCTTGATGGTGTTTCTTTTGATGTTATGCCCGGTGAAGTACACGCTCTTATGGGTGAAAACGGCGCTGGCAAATCGACGTTGATGAAGGTTCTTGGTGGCATTTATCAACCTGATGAGGGCCAGATTATCGTGAACGAAGCGCCTGCGGTTATGGCCTCACCACTAGAGGCGAAAGCAAATGGGATTTTGTTCATCCACCAAGAACTCAGCCTTGCGCAAGAATTGTCTGTGGCTGAGAATGTCTATCTAGGTGAACTGCCATTGAAGCGTTTTGGTCGCGTCGATTGGCACACGCTTTATGCGAAAACGGATGCTATCCTTGCCCGCCTCAACGTTGGGTTTAACGCCAAGACCGTCGTTGGTAGTCTGTCGATTGCCAATCAGCAGATGGTCGAAATTGCGCGTGCGCTGACTGTTGACGCCAAGGCTGTCATTTTTGATGAACCGACGGCGTCACTAACCGACGCTGAGAAAGTCGTGCTGTTTGATGTGATCGATGATCTTAAATCCCAAGGCGTTGGGATCATCTACATTTCTCATCGGATGGAAGAAATTTTTAAGATCACTGATCGCATCAGCGTGCTGCGTGACGGCCAATATACGGGCACTGCGATCACTGCAGAAACCAATGAAGATCAGATTACGCAGATGATGATCGGTCGTAAGTTGGACCTGTCGCGTAATGCAGTCCATCACGAACTGGGCGACGTTGCGCTGGAGGTCCGTGGGTTGTCCTGTGGTAATCTTTTTCAAGATATCAGTTTTCAAGTTCGGCGCGGTGAAGTCGTCGGGTTTTATGGGCTTGTCGGTGCGGGCCGTACCGAAATTGCGGAAACGCTGTTTGGTCTGCGCGACCCAAGTGCCGGTACGATCTTGTTGAACGGGAAAGAGACGCGGATCGCATCACCTATTGACGCTATTTCGCATGGCATTTCTTTGGTGCCTGAAGACCGAAAAGGGCAGGGTCTTGTTCTTGACATGAGCTGTCGTGATAACATGACGTTGCCACAGGTCGATAGCCTTAAATCTGGTCTGTTCGTTGCGCAGGGCGAAGAGAATGCGATTTTTGATAAGTACAAAGACCGTCTCGATATCCGCACACCGAGTTGGAAGCAGACAGTTGGCAATCTTTCAGGTGGCAACCAGCAAAAGATCGTTATTGGCAAATGGTTGTCGATGCATCCCGACGTTCTGATCGTGGACGAACCCACGCGTGGTATTGATGTCGGATCGAAGTCCGAGATCCACAACCTCATTCGTGAGCTGGCGGCCCAAGGCTACGCCGTCATCGTTATCAGTTCGGAAATGCCAGAAGTGTTGCACGTCGCAGACCGCATTATTGCAATGTATTCGGGCCGCATCATGCGCACGTTTACTTCAGACGAAGTGACCGAAGACAACCTCATTCAGGCCATTTCTGGCATTACCAACGAAAGGGTTGCGTGATGC
>JAPKCP010000042.1 GCA_028822885.1 Yoonia sp.
ACGCGCGCGGATGCCATCCTCGATAGCCAAGACGTGCTTTTGACCACAGGTATTTACGCCGATGACAACAATGGCGCAGAGCTTGTGATCCTCGCCCGCAGGCCGCTGTAGATACCATCCGTTGGCCCGGTCTCAACACATGCTCTGCAAGCGTCGCCATGCAGCGGGCAGGTAATTTCTTTAAAATTACTGAGAGGGGACCCACTCGTCGCCGCTCAGGTCTCCCTGCCGCAATGCGCCGTATTCCGAAGCCAATTCCTTCTTTAGGCGGGCGACAGTTTTGGTGAAAGCCCGGTGGCATTGAGACCGAGCAGGGCCGTGAGTGCAAGCGCCATTTCACCCGTGGAAAACCCCCCTCATCCCTGCAAGCAACGACTGCCGGGCAATGTTTGAGGTAGCACCAAGGGATCAATGGTTGCAGTGCTTTGGTCTTGCGAACGTAAAAACGTAAGGCCTAAGGAGCGCGGACCGGCCGCTGACTGGTCTACCAGACATTTGGAGTTGGACCATCACCGGCCCGACACCCGTCTGGATTTCACGCCCGAGATGATAGCTATTTCGCACGATTGCAGCGCGCCCATCAGGTGTCTGAGCATCCTCATATTGGCTCAAGACGTCGGCCAACGCCGCGTTCATGGCCAGCTGGATCGGGTTTAGGACCCCGCTGCGCAAAAGATCGGTCAAAGGATCGAGTCCGTCCTCTCGACGGCTCATTTTAACGAAGAATTTAGCCCAAACTTATAACTTATAGCTTTTGGCGGATTTGGCTACTCGGATGAGTGAGAACAGCAGTGACGCTTTTGGACGATTGGACATTACTTTTTTGCATTTGAACTGGATCACTGAAACGAGGTGAAAGTATGCGTGTCGATAACCCACTTCACGCTACCAGCGCTTGTCGTTTTGGGTGCAATCGCGCGTCTCATTTAATGGGAACTCGCGGCACGTAGGATGGGGATTCCAGATGTGCACTACGTCTTGGGTAATTCAATGGACTAGCGACACCCTCCAAATGTTTTGCATTTAACGTTCATCCAGCGATGAGATAGGTGATTGTGTTGCCGAATAGTTTGATCAGACATTGCTGCCAGCAGGGAGGTGTGGCACACTATGTAGTAGATGTTTTCAGAGAAGAGTGTTCCTTGTGGTAGATTACAGCACCCGACGCACAATGATGGTAGACACACAAGTCCGCCCATCAGACGTCACAAAATTCCCGATCATCGACGCGATGTTATCGGTTCCGCGAGAGGTCTTTGTACCTGACAATCTGCGCGAGGCGGCATACATGGGCGAGCATCTTGTGCTTGGCGGTGACCGTGTCGTGCTAGAGCCGCGCACTTTTGCAAAGTTGCTTGAAGTTTTGGACGTGCAGCCAAGTCACACGGTACTCGACCTGGGGTGTGGGCTTGGATATTCTACAGCTATTCTCGCACACCTTGCTGATTTTGTGGCCGGCGTTGAGGATGACGCGGATCTGGCAAAAGAAGCGCAGTCATTATTATCCGAAAACGGTGTTGATAACGCAGCTGTTTTATCAGGTGATTTGGCCGAAGGTGCCGCAAAATCAGGGCCTTATGACATCATCATAGCGCAAGGGGCCGTTGAGGTCGTTCCCGCCGTAATTCTTGAACAATTGCGCGAAGGTGGACGGATCGCTTGCATTTTTGCAGAGGGTTCGCTTGGTGTTGTTCGTGTTGGACATAAAATGAATGGCAAGCTTAGCTGGCGCTTTGCCTTTAATGCGACAGCACCCGTCCTAACCAGTTTTAAGAAAGAAGTGACTTTCAGCCTTTGAAGATGACTTCAGCCCAAAGATTTTCGCGTTACGAGTGTAGCGCAAAGGAGACGTTTTAATGATGTTTTTTGCTATGACAACGCGAATGAAAACCTTGGCCGCCGTGTGTTTCGTGGCCTTTGCGCCTGCGGCTTCTGCCGAAACGCTCGCGGATGCGCTGACCCATGCGTATGACCATTCAGGCTTGATCGAACAGAATCGCGCTTTGCTGCGGGCTGCCGATGAAGATGTGGCACTCGCTGTTGCCGCGACCATGCCTGTTATCAATTGGTCGGCAACGGCAACAACGACTGCACCGCGCGCATCCGGGGCTGATTTGATCGCTGCCAACGCAAGTATTTCTGCCAACTTGGTTATTTACGATTCTGGTGCGAACCAGCTTGCCATAGATGCGCAAAAAGAACTCGTGCTTGGCACACGTCAGTCATTGCGCAATGTCGAACAGCAAATTTTGTTACGGGCTGTCGAAGCTTACATGAACGTCCGCCGGGACAGTGAATTTGTGACTTTGCGGCAGAACAACGTGCGCCTGATTACCGAAGAATTCCGGGCAGCACAGGACCGTTTTGAGGTTGGCGAAGTGACCCGTACTGATGTGTCTTTGGCGGAAGCGCGCCTTGCCGCCGCCCGCAGTCTACTTGCCGCCGCGGATGGGAGTTTAGTTCGCTCAGGCGAAGAATTTCGGTCGGCTGTTGGGCGTTCGCCCGGTCGTTTAGCGCCCGTATCGCCAGCACCGGTCGCGCGCAATGTTGGCGACGCAAAGGCCTATGCGGTGCGCAATCACCCAAATATCCTTGAGGTACAGCACGGCGTATCAGCAGCTGAGCTGAACATCCGCCGCGCCGAAGCTGCAAATAACCCGACGATTAGTCTGAATGCGCAACTAGGTGTGGATGACGATATCGACTTTGGTCGTCAGGTTGGTGTGACATTGAGCGGCCCAATCTATCAAGGCGGTAGGTTGTCTAGCCTCGTGCGCCAGTTTATGGCGCGTCGCGACGCGGCTCGTGCGGGACTACACATCACCCGTCTTGGCTTGGAGCAACAGGTTGGGAACGCTTACTCGTTCCTCGAAGTTGCGCGTGCTTCGCGGCAGGCGTCGGAGCAACAAATTCGCGCGGCCACTGTGGCTTTCCGGGGCGTTCGCGAAGAAGCGACGTTAGGCGCACGCACCACATTGGACGTCTTGAACGCAGAGCAGGAGTTGTTGAACGCACGTGCCAATCAGATTTCTGCACAAGCTGATGAGGTCATTGCATCGTATACGATGCTGTCAGCGACGGGCCTTATGACCGCAGAGCATTTGGGTTTGCCTGTGCAGCAATATGATCCATCAGCTTACTATAATCTTGTGAAAGATGCGCCAACATCGACGTCCGATCAGGGCGCTGCGTTGGATCGCGTTTTACGGGCAATCGGAGATTAAGCGCAAGTTTATCCAACATGTTGTTTGATCGGTCCGGAGTGGCTACACTTCCCTCGAGGCGAATACAGGAACAGTCAATGTCCAATCCGGTTAGCAATCACGATATTGAGGATGTTTTGTCATCCATCCGTAAACTTGTGGCACAAGGAAATCATGGTGCAAAGCGCGATGATGATGTACCCGCTGTACGCAAGATAGAGCCTGTAAATGTGGCTGGGAGGCTGGTGCTGACGCCAGCATTTCGTGTCGCAGATGCTGCGTCTGATTCGCCTGATCAGGATATTTTTGAGCCAGCGCCTGAGGTTGCGGAGCCCGCAACGTCTAAAGTCACTTCCGCGCCAGAACCTGAAAAGTTCTGGACTGAAGATGTTGTGACACCAATAGACGAGCCGAACGACCGTGCCAGCCTTGAGGCTACGATTGCAGAACTGGAAGCTGCCGTAACTGAAACCTCGGACGATTGGGAACCAGATGGCAGCGAGCGTGTTATTGAAAGTATCGTGTCGTCTGCGTCGCTTCACAAGCTTGATGCGCGTCAGGCGGATAAGCCTGAAGATATTGTGACATCTGCCGTTACAGATCACATCGCTGAAACTATCGCTGACGAAATTGAAACAAACCTGCCGTTTGAAGAAGTCCGCTTTGCTAAGGTCGAGGCGGCGACCGATGCGGAACATGAAACGTCAACTATTACTATTCAGGCACCCAAAGGTATCGTTGGAATGCCTTCAGATGAAGAAATTGCGTTCAGCCACAAGCGCTTCTCAGAGGTCTATGATCCAATAGCGGAAGCAACAGCTGACGCAGCGGAGGCAGAACAGGGCGATGTTTACGGTGATGAGCTGTCGCCAGATGTTGATCCTGAAATTGCTGCCGTTTCAACACCTGTAAACGTGCAGCTGGTTGATCCGGATGCATTGCGTGCCTTGGTCGGCGACATGATCCGCCAAGAATTACAGGGCGAAATGGGTGAACGGATCACTCGCAATGTGCGCAAGCTTGTTCGTCGCGAGATCAATCGCGTGATCACAGAAACAGAGGTCTGATCAGACCTCTGCCGCGATTGATAATATTTTTTCCACGTCCATATGCGCTTCTAAATGATCGGCAAGCGCGTCAAGCGTTGTCTCAACGCTTGCATCATAGTCTTGCGCAGCAGGGGTGGTGCCAAGTGCGGTGAGAAAAGCACTGCGGAAGGCGTCCGCGCTAAAAAGCCCATGCAAATAGCAGCCTTGAATGCGTCCATCAGGCGAAGAAGCGCCTTCACCGCGCCCCTCAATGTCCAGCCAAGCGCGTTCTGTGTCGGCGCCGGTTGTGACGCCAATATGGATCTCGTAGCCTTGTACGGGCGTGTTTGTGGCCGTGTGGATCGCCCTGGTTTCGGTCAGCCGCTTGTCGGCGGTCATGACGGTGACGACGTCTAACAAGCCTAATCCCTTAACACGCGAAGGCGGGCCTTCGATGCCGGCGTCATCAATGATCTCCTGCCCAAGCATCTGATATCCGCCACAAATACCAAGAACGCGACCGCCGCGCCGCACATGTGCTTGCAGGTCGATGTCCCAGCCTTGCTTTCTAAAATGCGCAAGATCAGCGATTGTGGATTTGGACCCAGGGATCAAAATGAGGTCCGCATCGCCGGGTAATGGGCGCCCGGGTTCGATGATTTCCACGGTGACTTCGGGAGTTGCAGACAGCGGGTCAAGGTCGTCGAAATTTGCAATACGGTTCAACTTTGGGACGGCAATTTTGATTGGGCCTCCCTTGCGAGAGGCAATATCCATCACGTCCTCCGCAGGAAGACGCCACGCATCGTTGAACCAAGGTATGATACCGCAGGGTGTCCATTGGGTTTTGTCTGCAATGATATCCATCCCTTCTGCGAACAACGACGTGTCACCGCGGAACTTATTGATCGCAAACGCCTTTATCATGTGTTGATCACTGTCAGGTAGGACGACATGCGTGCCAACCAGTTGGGCAATCACACCGCCACGGTCGATGTCACCGATCAACACAACAGGCACGCCTGCGGCTACGGCAAAACCCATATTAGCGATGTCCCCGGCACGTAGATTAACCTCAGCAGGGCTGCCTGCGCCTTCAACGATGATAAGATCTGTGTTTGATTTTAGACGGTTGAAGCTTTCCAGAACGGCTGGCAATAGCGTTGATTTCAACTTGCCATAGTCGCGAGCTTTCAGAGTTGTTAGGCGTTTGCCATGAACAATGACCTGCGCACCAACTTCTGATTCTGGTTTTAGCAAAACGGGATTCATATCTGTGTGAGGGCGCAATCCACAGGCCTTTGCTTGCAGCGCTTGGGCGCGCCCTATTTCACCACCGTCCTTTGTGACGGCGGCATTATTGGACATATTTTGTGGTTTGAACGGCGCGACGGACAGACCCCGCCGGGTTGCCGCGCGCGCAAGTCCCGCTACGAGTATTGACTTGCCAACATTTGAGCCGGCCCCTTGGATCATGATCGCCTTGGTCATCGCGTCCCCCTGAGCTACGTATCTAGAAGTTGTTGGCGCGCGGGGGAAGAGCATGAACACACCAGCCCATTTAATTTTTGGGATGACGGCGTTTGGCCAAGCTGGCCAGCCAGCCGTGATCGGGGCTGCACTCGCGGGTGCGATTATTCCTGATTTATCCCTTTATCTGATGGCTGGAACGCATCTTTTGGTTCTTGGCACTGATCCCGGAGTTGTTTTTGGGCAGCTATATTTTTCAGAGGATTGGCAAAGCATCTTTCGGATTGATAATTCGATGGTGCTTTGGGCTATCGCACTGACGCTTGGGGTTATGCTGCAATCACGAGTTTTTATTGCGCTTTGTGGGGCCGCCCTGCTGCACCTAGTGTGCGATTTTGCGCTTCACCACAATGATGGTAGGGCGCATTTTTGGCCGATCTCAAGCTGGATATTCGAAAGTCCGCTCAGCTATTGGGACCCGCGCCACTATGGCAATATCGTCGGGCCAATCGAAATTGCAGTATCACTTGGATGTTGTGTTGTCCTTTGGCGTCGGTTCACGGGTAAATGGATGCGTAGTTTGATTGTGGCACTTGCGAGCCTAGAGACCGCACCCGGTATTGCCTTAGCAATCATTCTGGCATCTGGCTGATGCGTAAACGAAAAACGCCGCCCCAAGCAGAAGGCGACGTTTTCGAAAAGTCAGCCTGGCAGGGCTAACGTAGCGTATATCAGCGTTTAAGCGGCGCGTGCTTCTTGCTCTGCGGCGTTGCGACGCTCACTTTCTTCACGGGATAGGGCAACGGATGTGCGGACACCTTTGCCAACAAATTCCATCAATCCACCAACAACGCGTTCGTTAGGGTCGATACCTGCGCAGGACAACACTTCGCGTCCATCGCGGGATCGTGCCCAACGTGCGATCTGTTCGGGACCGTTACCGTATTTCTTATCGTCCGCGATGGCATCATCCAAAGCAGCAAGGACGACTGCAGCAAATAACTTGCGGGCCCGGTTGCCCTGTTCATTGTTAAAAGCTGTTCCGTCGACAAAATCGCGCATCGTGCATCCTTTTGGTTTTTGGTCTTGTAGTTCTCGCGTTCGACTGGGTATGCCCCATCTAAACCGATTCGGGTGGTCTGTTTTGGAATGGCAGCTATGCGTTCATTGCATGGCTGAAACAGTCCTGAGGGCGTATGTAGTCGTCTTGCAAGGTGACCTTCCTCAATATATAGGGTCACTTAGGTTTTCATCAACCTTTTGCCGTAATTCTGACACAAAGTGACTCATGCCAAAAATCAATGGAAACGAAATTCGTCCAAGCAACGTATTGGAACATGATGGCGGTCTTTGGGCAGCCGTTAAGGTAGACCACGTCAAACCGGGCAAAGGTGGGGCATTTGCGCAGGTCGAGCTGAAGAATCTTCGCGACGGGCGCAAGCTGAACGAACGGTTCCGGTCTGCTGACAAAGTTGAACGTGTGCGCTTGGAACAAAAAGACCAGCAATTTCTATTTGAAGCAGACGATATGCTGACCTTCATGGATAGCCAAACCTATGACCAGATCGCGTTGCCTGCGGATATTTTGGGCGATCTGCGTCCTTTCCTGCAAGATGGTATGGTCGTCAAAATCGAATATCACGAAGAAGAGGCGCTGAACGTCACGCTGCCAAACCGCGTGATTTGTAAAGTGGTTGAGACAGAGCCTGTAGTAAAAGGGCAAACCGCTGCAAACAGCTTTAAGCCCGCTACGCTTGATAATGGTGTGCGTGTGATGATCCCACCGTTTGTCGGCCAAGACGAAGATATTGTCGTCAGCACTGAAACGCTAGAATACGTCGAACGCGCTTAAAGATATGTTCTAAGTTTTGAAAACGCCGGTCCATCGTGGGCCGGCTTTTTTGTATTTGAAGTTATTATGAGTTGTTTTGGCCAGATGAAGCAGAGGCCGCAGGGACTAATGCCAACGTAGCGTTTGCTGTTTGCATGTCGTTAGCTCTGTCAAAGCGCAGGTAAGCGAGGCCCATGTCGCCGTGCACACTGTGTAATTTGCCGACAGGTTTCCCGTTTGATGTGATGTCTTCGCCTGTCGTTGCCGTGCCGGTGATGCGTACCTGAGCGAGGCCTTTTTTCAGCTCTGTCTTATGTTTCATCCGCGCTACTATTTCTTGGCCCACGTAGCAGCCTTTGCGAAAATCAATACCGTTGAGCCGCTCAAGCCCAGTTTCAAGGATGTAGCTGTCTGCTGTCAGCTCAATTCCCGTTTCTGGGATGGCATGTGTAACGCGCAGTGCGGTCCAATCTGTGCTATCGCTGATGTCAGCCTCACCGTAGTGCCGCCAGCCAAGATCGGGGTGGCGTGGGTCGGCAAACGCGCCCTCGGGTGCTGTCTTTGTGCCCCTTGAGGCCATCAACGCAATCTCGTTGATCTGGACGTCTGCGCGAAGCCGGTACATATTTAGCCGCTGCGCCAACTGTGGTGCATGGCTTGTTGCGACATCAATCAAGATATCTTCCTCGCGGCCGATGACAAAGAAGTCTGCGATAAACTTTCCTTGCGGGGTCATGAGGGCCGCGTAAACGATCCCACCCATCGCTTTTTCCACGTCGTTTGTAATTAATCCCTGCAGGAATGGTGTTCGGTCACTGCCCGTGACGGACAGAATTGTGCGGTCTTGGGTCATACGTTTTCCTGTGACTGTGCGAATTGGAGATTATATAGATCGGCGTAAAGCCCGCCGCGTTCAAGAAGCGCTTCATGCGTACCTTGGTCCACGACGCGTCCTTGGTCCATGACCACGATGCTATCTGCATTGCGCACGGTTGATAGCCTATGCGCGATAACGAGCGTTGTGCGACCAACAGAGAGCTTTTCAAGGGCGGCTTGCACAACAGCTTCTGATTTGGTGTCCAGAGCACTTGTTGCCTCGTCTAGCAACAAGATCGGCGTATTGCGCAGTAAAGCGCGCGCGATAGCGATCCTCTGGCGCTGACCGCCGGATAGGTTTGATCCACGGGGGCCAGCGGGGCTCTGAAGACCGTCGGGAAGCTTTGCAACAAAATCGCTGACGTAGGCTGCATCAAGGACTGATTGCAGGTCGCCGTCCGATATATCTGTCCGACCCAACAAAATATTGTCCTGTAAGCTTTCGTCGAACAGGGCGGCGTCTTGTGCAACAACCGAGAAAAGTCCGCGAAGGTCAGTCAAAGACAGTGCGTTTATGCGCACATCTCCGATCGTGATGAGACCATCTTTGGGGTCCACCAGCCGCGTTAGGACGTTAAAGACGGTGCTTTTACCCGCCCCAGATGACCCAACGAAAGCTGTTGTTTTTCCTGCTTCGGCCATAAAACTTGCGCCGCGCAGCACGGGGAAATCGCCGTAGTCCAAGGTTACATTGTCAAACACGATGGCCGGGGCACCTGCAGTGGCCTGCGTTGGCTGCGCAGGTGAGATCAACGTGGGTCGTACCTGCAAAATGGCCTGTAATCGGTCGATTGAGGCAGCGGCGGTCTGCCACTGACCGCTCATCGCGCCAAGGCGGCGAAGTGGTTCAAACGCCAATGACATCGCTGTGAAGAACGACATGAACTGTCCAACGGTTTTTTCGCCCGCGATGATCTCAGAGCCGCCAAAAATGAGAACGCCTAAGAAACCGATCCCGGTCATGATATCAATCAGGGCTGGGACTGCAGCTTTGCCTGTCGCGGCCTTCACTTCAGCTTTCACGCGTTGGGTTTGCAGTGCGGCGTAGCGGTCGGATTGGTAGGTCTCCAACGTGTTCAGCTTAATCGGGTTGATGCCGTGAAAAACCTCATCCAACCGTGTCGCCATCCGCCCTGCCAGTTCCCGCGCAGTGCCAGAGCGTTTGCGCACATACGCTTGGGCTGCCAATGATGGCAAAATCAGGAATGGAATGCCGATCAGCGCAATCAACGTCCATCTCCAATCAACCGATATGGCGACGCCAAACAGGGCGAGCAGGGCAATCAAATCGCGCCCCAAGCCTGTCGCGATACCGGCCCAAATTTGATTGACGGCCGTTACATCGCCTTGAATACGTTCAATTAACTGACCCGGTGGATGTGATTGGTGGTAGCTAGTGTCGAGGTCCATGAGGTGGCGCAGAAGATGGTTCCGCATCGCTGCTGCTGACAATTCAGTCAGCCGCGTCATCAGGATTTTTTGCCCCGTCGCGCTGATTGCCCGCACAAAGAAGATCGACATGATCCCCAGACCAACCCACCATAGCGTGTCGGTTTCTCCCTGCACAAACACCTCGTCGAACATTGGTTGGATCATCCAGCTGAGGAACCCAAGCATTGACCCTTCAACGGCCATCAAAAGCAACGCACCGACGAGCAGTTTCTTGTGTGGGCGCAGATAGTCACGCCAAAGCCATGCGAAAAGGCGGGATGCGGATGTCTCGGACAAGGTTATGTTTCCTGTGGTTTCCCTAACCGATCTAAGCTGGATCACGACCTTCGGCAAGGCGAGCGCTTGACGCCACTTTTCGGCGGCGTAGGGTCGCCAATGAACCTCACTTTTCGAAAGCTCATCCATGTCACTTGCAAATGGTCGTGCGTACCTTGCGATTCCCGGCCCTTCAGTCATGCCCGATGCGGTCTTGCAGGCAATGCACCGCGCATCACCGAATATTTACGAGGGGGAATTGCATGATTTGACACACTCTCTCATTCCCGACCTCAAGGCGGTCGCCCGCACTAAGAGTGACGTCGCAATTTATATCGGCAATGGCCACGCGGCATGGGAGGCGGCCCTGTCGAATGTAGTGTCGCGCGGCGACACGGTTCTTGTGCTTGCGACGGGGCGGTTTTGTATCGGTTGGGGCGAGATGGCGTCGGCTATGGGCGTCACAGTCCAAACTATCGATTCCGGCGATACAAATCCGATCGATCTGGCGCAGGTTTCTCAGGCATTGTGTGCTGATACAGACCATAAGATTAAGGCGATCCTTGCCGTTCATGTAGACACATCAACAAGCGTAAAGAACGACGTGCCCGGGTTGCGCCGTGTCCTGACTGAAACTGGCCATCCTGCGCTGTTGATGATCGACTGCATCGCATCGTTGGGCTGCGATCGGTTTGAAATGGACGCTTGGGGCGTCGACGTCATGGTGACGGCTTGCCAAAAGGGGCTGATGACGCCCGCTGGAATTTCCTTCGTTTATTTCAATGCAAAGGCCAACGCGGCACGCGGGAATTGCGTGACTGGTTATTGGGATTGGCGTCAAAGGATCAATCCTGATGTCTATTTCATGTATTTCTACGGTACAGCTCCAACACATCACCTTTATGGTCTGCGGGCGGCGCTGGATATCATTCTTGCTGAAGGGATTGAAGCAGTGTGGACGCGCCACGAAGTCCTCGCGCGAACGATCTGGGCGGCATTTGATAAGTGGCGCGTTCCGGGGGGAATCAGCTTAAATATAACCAATCCTGCACACCGTTCACATGCGGTCACGTCCTGTGTTGCAACCTCTCCTGACGCGGACAGGCTGCGTAATTGGTGCGAACATCAAGCGGGGCTGACCCTTGGGATTGGTCTTGGGCGTTCACCTTCGAATGCGTTTTTTCGCATTGGGCATATGGGCCACGTGAACGCGCATATGATCATGGGGGTTCTTGGCACGATGGAGGCTGGGATGAAAGCGTTAGATATCCCACACGGAGAGGGCGCCTTGTCGGCTGCGGCACAGGTCCTTGCAAGCGCTACGCGCGTCCGGTGATCCAAGTTAGACCTTGGTTGCAAGCATAGGACATAGCGATGGCCCATGCAAAACCAAGGACGACGCTTATCGTTAAAAGCACAATAAAGATGATAATTCCAAAGCACACTAGGAATGCACTGGTAAAATCCTCAACACGGCTTGGGAGTTTTTGAAAACTCATGCTGGAAACGCCGCCTCTGCGGTTCTCAAGGCATCAGGAAGCGCGCGCGCAAACGCCAACATATCCGTTGCTGGGCCGCAACTTACCCGGATACAGCGATTTTGTGGTGCAACAAACGGCATACGCACAAAAATATTACGAGCAATGAGCGCTGATAGGATAGCTTTGGCGAAGTCTCCGTCGCGACCGCAGTCTATCGTGACGAAGTTTGTGGCGGATTCTAATGGGATCAAGCCATTATCGAGGGCGGTGGTACCAAGTGCAGCCCGGGAGTCCGCGATTTTCTCACGCATTGATGTCATCCAGACCTGATCAGAAAGTGCGGCAAGTGCACCTGCTTGACCTATCCGTGACATACCAAAGTGATTGCGCACTTTGTTGAAGGCATTGATTATATCTGGGTGGCCGATCGCGTAGCCAACACGCGCGCCAGCCATGCCATACCCCTTAGAAAAGGTACGCATCCGGATAACACGGGGATCATTGGGGTCGATGTCAGGCACTGCATCAGCCGGGGCAAGTTCGATGTAGGCTTCATCAAGCACCAATAGTGTTCCAGTTGGCACCTTATTGATCATGTGTTTGATCGTTTTGGCCGCGTGACAGCTTCCCATTGGATTGTCGGGGTTCGCTATGTAGATCAATTTCGCTGCGACATTGGTCGCTTTCTCGATCAACCGTTCAGGATCTTCAAAATCACCAGTATACGGAACCGTATGCAGATTTCCGCCAAATCCGGTAACATGATAGTTAAAGGTCGGATATGCGCCTGCTGATGTGACCACTGAATCGCCCAGTCCTACAAATAAGCGGACAACAAGACCCAGTAATGTGTCGATACCTTCTCCAACCATAATGTGTTTGGGATCGATGCCATGATGCGCAGCGATGGCCTCTCGCAGATCATGGCTTTCGGGATCTGCATACATCCACGCTTCTGAAGCGGCTTGCGTCATGGCTGATATCGCAGCGGGGGATGGGCCAAAACCATTCTCATTTGCACCAAGTCTGGCAGCAAAAGGAGTGCCATGAGCCCGTTCTTGCGCCTCTGGTCCAACGAAGGGAACAGTTGCGGGCAAACTAGCGGCGAGGGCGGTAAGGCGAGGATCATTGGTCATCTTCGTAGTTAAGCGTTCAAGGCCATTCCTTGCAATCATCTTTTGTGTGGATACACGGGAATGGTTCGCAAGAAGTGAATGGAAGACCAGAATTGAGCTGAAACTGTCGAGGTTTTTTTAGTAATCGCTGGTGCAACCGTGACTTGTCGACAACTCAAGCGGGCGTAGCATTCTGACGCTTGCCTTACATAGCGCACTTGGGATGATGCGCGTTGTGGAGCGCATTGTTCCTTAAATGTTTTGTCCCGCCGGAACCATCTTCTAGGATGCCTCCGGCGGGAATATTTTTGGCGAAATGAAGGCTAGCCCAGCTCGCTTAGTCTTGCGATTGCGGCTTTGAGTTGGGATTCTTCGTCTTCTCGGAGGCGGAGGTTTTCCCTAGTCTCTGCGATGACTTCGGGTGGCGCTGAAGCGACGAACTTTGGATTTTTGAGGCGGCCGCGTAACCCACCGAGTTCTTTGCCTAATTTGCCTAGCGTCTTTTCTAAGCGCGCTGTTTCTTCTGCCACGTCGATCAGGCCTTCGAGAGGGATGCCGAAAGTGCCGCCGTCCATTGGAATTGTCACGCAACCCTTTGGAAATGCTTCAACACTTGTGAGCGATTCAACGCGGGCAAGGCGTTGAATAAGGACGTGGTTATTGTCCCATGCCGATTGCCCTTTGGCATCAAGGTTTTGGACCAGAAGCGGAACTTTTGCGCCAGCTGGGACGTGGACTTGGGCGCGGTTGGACCGCACAGAATCGATCAGGTTGATGACCCAACTCATTTCCCGGTCGGCGTCTGTGTCTACCAGATCGGCGCTCGTGTAAGTCGGCCAATCAGCATGGATCAGCATTTTCGCGCGGGTATCGGCAAGGCCCCAAAGTTCTTCTGTGATGAACGGCTTAATCGGGTGCAGTAGGATCAAGCACTGGTCAAGAACCCAGCGCAACGTCGCTTGGGTTTCTGCCTTGGCAGCTTCATCCGTTCCTTGCAGGATCGGCTTGGAAAACTCCAGATACCAGTCGCAGACCTGACCCCATGTGAAGGCATACAGCGCATTGGCTGCGTCGTTGAACCTGTAGTCGGTCAAGGCCGCATCAACGGTTTCGCGAACCTTTGCCGTTTCACCGATGATCCATTTGTTCAGCGTTTGCGTGACAACTGGCATCGCCGTGTCGCCGGGGTTTGGAATTTCGTAGTGCTCAGCAAAACTGAAGGCGTTCCACAGTTTGGTGCCGAAATTGCGGTAGCCTTTGATCCGGTCTTGGGACAGCTTCAGCACGCCGCCAATCGCCGCCATTTGCGCCATCGTAAAGCGCAGCGCGTCGGCCCCGAATTCGTCCACGACGACCAGCGGGTCCACGACGTTGCCTTTGGTCTTTGACATCTTCTCGCCCTTCTCGTCGCGGACGAGTTGGTGCAGGTAGACGGTGTGGAACGGGTTTTCGCCTTCAACAGCTTGGGCCATCATCATCATTCGGGCGACCCAGAAAAACAGGATGTCTTGTCCGGTGATCAGCACGTCACCGGGGAAGTATTTGGCGAGTTCGTCGGTCTGTTCTGGCCAGCCGAGCGTGCCGAATGGCCACAGGCCAGAGGAGAACCATGTGTCGAGGACGTCGGGGTCTCGGCGTAGTGAAATTGTTAATTCTGGGTCACCATCCTGAGTAGGCCACGCTTCGAAGTAACGCTCGAAGGCATCATCTTCTCTAGAAGTTGAATCCTCATCTAGTTCCCCGTCTGCTTCAACCACGTCGATCGAATTACCATAGTATTTTTCAGCAAGATTTTTTACTGCTAAGAAGTTTGCCGCGCAAAATGGTTTCATCGAACCAATTTTGATACCAGTTCCATCTTCTGTCTTAGCTGGCCCATACCAAACCGGAATCTGATGCCCCCACCACAACTGCCGGGAAATACACCATGGCTCGATGTTTTCTAGCCAGTGGTAAAACACCTTCTCGCCGCTTTCGGGCATGATCGTGACGTCGCCGTTTTTGACCGCGTCCAACGCGGGCCCGACGATCTTGTCTGTGTCCACGAACCATTGGTCGGTCAAGGCGGGCTCTATCACCACCTTTGATCGGTCACCGAAGGGCTGCATGATTTTCTTGGCTTCGACAAACGGCACGGTTTCCGTGATCTCGGTC
>JAPKCP010000043.1 GCA_028822885.1 Yoonia sp.
CGCTGGCCTGCCCATCGGCAATCCCGAGTCTGCACATGATCAACCGGTCTGTTGCAGGCAACGTCTGATAAGGAACCGCACTGCCCGAAATGACCATGTCGATGTCAGCGCTGACCAGCCCCGCATCTTTGATCGCGGCCTGACAAGCGATAACTGCCAGATCAACCTGAGTTTCATCCTCGCAAACATAGCGGACTTTTAGACCAGTTGCTGAGAACAACGGCACTTTCCGGCCCAATCGTTTATCAAGCATATCTGAGGTGACACATTTGGCAGGACGCGTACGCCCTGTTCCGGCAATCCTGATCATCGCACTGTCTCTCGGCCCGTATTGGGCTTCCTTTGAACATATGGTGTGTTCAGCGTTCGATAAAGGCCGCGTGGGCGACAAGGAGTCAGCATATGAACGCGCGTTTGCCCAGTGCAGTCATCGACTCGCCTTGTAGTACTGATGCTGGCCAACGTGTGAGCCAGAAAAACGGGATTGGTATCACATTAGCATTCGAGTATCCCGTTAAGGAAAGCGGGGGAACGCCATGAAAGCTCAGACAAAGCGCATCGTATCCATTGGGGAATGCATGGTGGAGATGGCACCAAACGGGGCTCCGGGCAGCTTTGGGGCTTCGTTTGCGGGCGACACGTTCAACACTGCTTGGTATTTGGCGCAATTAAGACCCGATTGGACCGTTGACTACGTGACCTGCATTGGGACCGATACGATATCGGACCAGATGTGTGCGTTTATGGAAAACTCTGGCGTCGGCACTGATCATATTGGGCGCTTGGTCGACCATACTGTCGGGCTCTACATGGTGCATCTTGATCAGGGCGAACGGAGCTTTGGCTATTGGCGGGGGCAATCGGCAGCGCGTCAATTGATGCAGCAAGATGGGCTTGTGGCGCTAGCAGTCACTGGGGCTGATGTGATTTATGTGTCTGGCATTTCCATCGCGATCCTTGATGAGGTAGGCCGCACGGCTTTGCGTGACACGCTGATGGTCGCGCGGACAAATGGTGCTAAGATTGCGTTTGATCCCAATTTACGGCCACGGCTTTGGGTCAATACGGCTGCCATGTGCGCAGCCGTGATGGAGTTTGCGGCAATTAGTGACATCGTTTTTCCATCGCATGACGAAGAGGCGATCTACTTCGGCGATGCGAACATCGCCGCCACCAAGGCCCGCTATCAAAACGCTGGTTGCACGACGATCATTGTTAAAAACGGTGGTGGGGAAATAACGTTCCACGCAGATGGACACGCTGGAGTTTTTACGCCTGAAATGGCTAAAACTGTCCGCGACACAACTGCAGCGGGCGATAGCTTTAACGCTGGATTCTTGGCAAGCGATGGGGATGCCGCTAAACGTATCGCGGCAGGGTGCGCTTTGGCAGGGCGGGTTATTCAGGGGGCTGGGGCGTTGGTCACAGGGGCGGCACACGCGATCTAAAATGGATCAAAACACACGCATAAGCGTGCAATTTCAGCCATGAAAGTCTAGATGTGCCGCCCACGCGCCTATGCATGGCTAAAGCAAGCTTGCACATTCTGGCACGGGTGAAATCACGGTGCCGTCCTTGCGATGTTGCAACAGGTTATCGACAGCCAATTGCGCCATTGCAGCCCGTGTTTCGACCGTAGCTGATCCGATATGCGGGGTCAGGACAACATTTGGCATATCGCGCAAAGCCTGTGGAATATGCGGTTCGTTTTCAAACACATCAAGGCCAGCTGCCCCTAGTTTTCCAGCTTGCAACGCGGCTACCAAAGCAGTCTCATCCACCACAGACCCACGTCCCACATTGATTAAAACACCGTCTGGACCCAGGGCTTCTAACACCTCCGTATTCACAAGATGATGGGTCGCATCGCCGCCCGGCGCGATAGAAATCAGCACATCCGCGTCGCGGGCCATCGCGACCAGATCATTGTAATATGTGAAATCAACATCGCGTTTGGTGCGGGTATGATATAGGATCGTTGGGTCAAATGGGGCCAGTTTGCGCGTGATCTCCATCCCGATCCGCCCCAGCCCCAAAATCCCAATCGTGCGGCCATCCACACTGCGCGAGAGCGGCAAATTTCCGTCGGTTCCCCATCGCCCAGATGTCGCCTGATCCACCTCAGTTCGGAAATTCCGGTAACATGCGATCAAAAGCATCAGGGTTGTCGTTGCGACCTCGGCGTTCAGAACATTCGGGGTATGCGTGACAATCACATTGCGCGCGACAGCAGCATCGGTGTCGATGGCATCATACCCGACGCCGTTTGAACTGACGACTTTCAGGTCCGGGAGGCCTGCCAAAAACGCAGGCTTGATCCCGTAATGGCCGTCGGTCAGCGCATACTGAATACCGGCACCGTTGGCGCCAAGCCAAGCCACTGGATCATCCATTTCATTGACATGATGCACAGTAAATTCCGCCTCAAGGGCGGTGCGCATTGTGGGGTTCAGGGGAGCAATTGTAAAAAGATCAGTCATGTTAACCTCAGTGGCTGTCGCGCGGCAAATGTTTGCGGGCGATGTCTTGATAAGTGGATGCGTCGCGCAGCGTCATGCCATCAGAAAGGGGTTCGACCATCTCGCGAAAGTATTGCTGCCACGGCGATTGACTGACGGGAATTGGGAAGCCGCCGGCCGCGACCAGCGTCTCTAATCGATCCTGTAATACGTCTTCGGACACCAAAATATTCGCCGAACAGGCTTTCAAATCAATGCGGATATTGTCGCCGGTTTGCAGCAAAGCAAGTCCGCCATTATCCGCGGCCTCTGGAGATGCATTCAAGATTGAAGGTGATCCTGACGTGCCAGATTGTCGTCCGTCGCCGATGCAGGGTAACGCCTCAACCCCTTGTTTCAAAAGATAAGCTGGTGCCCGCATGTTCACAACCTCAGCACTGCCGGGATATCCTTTGGGACCTGCGCCGCGCATCACAAGGATACAATTTTGGTCAATCCCTTCAGCCTCGTCATCAATGCGGCGATGGTAATCTTCTGGTCCGTTAAATACAATGGCACGGCCTTCAAACGCCTCTGGGTCTTCTGCGTTCGAAAGATATGCCGCCCGAAATGCAGGACTGATCACGCTGGTTTTCATGATCGCACTATCGAACAAATTACCCTTAAGATTGATGAACCCTGCAGCTGCCATCAGCGGGTTTGCAACAGGTAGAATCACATCGTCATTCAGAGTACGGCGCAGGCTGCAATTTTCGCCTATCGACTTACCATTGACGGTCAAAGCACCTGGATGGGGCAACATGTCGGCCTGTATCAATTCACTGATCACTGCAGGCACGCCACCCGCGCGGTGGAAATCTTCGCCTAAATATTTGCCTGCTGGTTGCAGGTTCACCAACAGCGGCACAGCATGGCCAACGGCCTGCCAATCGTCGTTATTCAGTGGCACACCTAAGTGTTTCGCAATGCCGTTCAAATGGATTGGGGCATTGGTAGAACCGCCCAAAGCAGAATTCACGACAATAGCGTTTTCAAACGCTGCGCGCGTCATAATATCTGTAGGGCGCAAGTCTTCCCAAACCATATCAACAATGCGCTTCCCAGTTTCGTAGCTGATCTGGCCACGCTCGCGGTAAGGGGCCGGAATGGCAGCGGACCCGGGTAATTGCATTCCCAAGGCTTCGGCCAGTGAATTCATTGTCGTGGCCGTCCCCATCGTGTTGCAATATCCAACTGATGGGGCAGAGGCGGCGGCAATTTCAATGAACTCTGCGTCTGTAATCTCGCCTGCGGCCAGCTTTTCGCGGGCTTTCCAGATAACGGTGCCAGATCCGGCACGTTCACCTTCATGCCAGCCGTTCAACATTGGGCCAACAGACAAGGCAATGGCAGGAATATTCACAGTTGCGGCTGCCATCAACAACGCAGGTGTGGTCTTGTCACACCCAATCGTCAGTACAACGCCGTCCAGCGGGTATCCGAACAACGCCTCAACCAATCCAAGATATGCAAGGTTGCGATCAAGACTCGCAGTTGGGCGCTTTCCAGTCTCTTGAATTGGGTGCACAGGGACTTCCATTGGAACGCCGCCCGCCGAAATAATTCCATCACGAACCCGCTTTGCCAGCTCAATATGGTGGCGATTACACGGGCTAAGGTCGCTGCCGGTCTGGGCAATCGCAATGATTGGTTTGCCTGATTGAAGCTCTTCGCGGGTTAGCCCGTAATTGAGATATCGTTCTAGATACAGCGCTGTCATTTCGGGGTTTTCTGGGTTGTTGAACCACTTTTGGGAACGGAGGTCTTTGGGGTTAATCTTCGTCACAATGTGGTCCTTTGGGGGCTGAGTGGTTGTTTTGTTCGTCTTGCAATCGTGCATACAACGCCGCATGCATAGAAAAACCGTACACAGGTTCACGGTATGTTTGCAACGACCTGAATCAAGAAGGATATGACCCATGACACCAAAAATTGCACTACTTGGAACTGGGCTGATGGGCTTTCCGATGTCGCGCAATATTGCCATTGCAGGGTTTGATTTGACCGTTTGGAACAGGACACGTGACAAGGCCGCAGCGCTATCAGCACACGACGTGGCGATCGCGGATACGGTTGAAAATGCCGTTCAAGACGCCGATATCATAATTTCGATGCTGTCTGACGGGGCGGCAGTTTTGGCCACTGCTGCAATCGCAAAAACCCGGTTGAAAAAGGGAATGATTTGGATCGACATGTCCAGCACCAAACCAGCCGAAGCACGGCAATTGGGCGCTGACCTAAATTCAATTGGGGTCAGTTTCTTAGACGCGCCGGTCTCTGGTGGCGCGAAAGGGGCAGAGGCTGGAACACTTGCGATTATGGTCGGTGGCGATACCGATACATTTGAGAAGGCGATGCAAGTCTTCAAGCCCATGGGCCGCGCAACCCTTGTAGGCCCTACTGGTGCCGGACAGCTAGCAAAGCTCGCAAATCAAGCCATTGTGGCCGTGACAATCGGCGCCGTGGCAGAGGCGATGTTGCTGCTTGAGGAAAACGGAGCAGATGCGACAGCCGTGCGTGCGGCCCTCAAAGGTGGCTTTGCAGACAGCACGATCTTGCAGCAGCACGGGGCGCGGATGTCCAACCGGGACTTTGATCCGGGCGGGTTGACCAAACTGCAACTCAAGGATCTCGACAACGTATTGGCGGAAGCAGGATCGCTGAAACTGCCCGTTGTTCAGCACGTACGCGACAGGTTCCATAGGTACATGCATGAGATGGACGGGGGCGATCGGGATCATTCTGGGTTGTTCGAAGAGCTTCGCGATCTCAATGGCTTGCCGCGGGGGTGATGCTTAGGATGGTCGGGTTAGGTTGCGTGATAAATGGTCATGCACGCGGGCACGTGTGAGGTCCTCATCCTTGGCAAGTACTGCATCTAGTATCGCCTGATGCTGGGCTACGTTCTCAGGAACAAATTTGAATTGCTTGTCCTGCGTGATCAATTGTTGGCGAAACCGATGATATATCATATCGTGGGTTTCTTTCAAAATATCAGAGTCACAGGCGTCAATCAGGGTTTGGTGAAACCCTTGTTCGGCACGCGTCCAAAGCATCAGAAGATTTTGATCGTAGGGGCCGTCGCTGAACCGGGTCTCAATATGTGATAACTTGTGATGTGCGGCCATGAGACGTGATTCCCAGTCGATTGTACTGCGCCGAATCGACATGACCGCGCCCTCAGATTCCAGCATTATCCGAAACTGGGTTAAGTCATGTTGAAGGGCGTCGGACTGGTCGGGCACGCGAAAGCCGCGCTGTTCTTGAAATGCGACCAACCCCACGGTTGAAAGCCGAAACAAAATTTCGCGCATACTTGACGCGGAGACAGTGTATTCTTGGGCGAGGTCTGCTGACTTAAGCCGTTGATTTGGTGGAAACTCTCCGTTGACTATGCGGTCACGGACCTGCGTAAATAACGAAGTTTCAATAGACATTATCACAGCACCAAAAGTAAGTAATTTTGAGATTTTACATTAATATCAAAATTATAAAAAAAGAAACTATTTTCTTGTCGCAACGTGGGTCGCCCGTTAGCGTTAACCTACCAAAATCAACTTCGGCATCGGGGAGGTGCCGCAATTACCTGATTTTGCCCTAGGGAGGAACAAGAATGAAATTGATGACGAAATTGACGACGGCTGTTGCCGGCGCTGCGATCATGGCGTCTGCGGCTTATGCCGACGGCCACGCGACCACAGTCCTGCGAATCCAAACACACTTTTCACCTGAAACATTGTCCGGCCAGATGGCGGCGGAATTCATCGATGACATCCAAACGATGTCGAATGGTGAAATCCAGATTGAGATGTTTTATTCTGGTTCGGTCGTTAAAGCGGCTGAAACCTTTGATGCTGCAGCAACGGGTATCCTTGACTGTGATATGACAGGCGGTGCTTACCAGACTGGTAAGAACCCTGCGTTCCAATTTGCTGGCGATTTGCTTGGTGGCTACACCAACCCATATCAGCAGTTGGCTTGGATGCTGCATGCTGGCGGGCGCGAAGCTGTGAACGAGCTGTATAACGGCTACGACATGGAATTCGTCGGCTGGTGGATCCCGGGTCCTGAATCTCTGGCGTCAACCAAGCCAATCGCGAGCGTTGCAGACTTTGAAGGTTGGAAGTTCCGTTCACCTCCCGGTCTTGCCACATTGGTGTTCTCAGAAATGGGCGCGTCCCCAATCGTGATGGATTTCAACGAAATCTTCACGGCACTTGAGACGGGTATCATCGACGGCGCAGACGCTGCGAACCTGACAAACAACGTGGGCCTCGGCTTGTATGACATCGTTGAGCATACGAACTACCCGGGCTTCCACTCTATGCCTGCTGACCACCTGGCTTGCCGCAAGGACATCTGGGACGAGATGCCAGAGCACCACAAGCGGATTATGACAGTTGGCATGGAAGCGCTTGCGCTGAAGAACGCAACAGCGAACGAAGTTAAGAACGCTGAAACTGCTGTGACCCTGCGTGCGCAAGGCGTAAACTTGTACGAATGGCCAGAAGAAGAGCTCGCAAAGTACCGTGCTGCTGTGAAATCAGGCTGGACCGCATTTGCGACAACACCAGAAGCTGAAGCGCTGCTGGCAAGCCACATCTCGTTCCTCACACAGATGGGCCTGATGAAGTAATCCTTCACCAAGTACGTCACTGAACTTACGGCAGGGCTGTCTTCATGGCCCTGCCGTTTTCACCTCACCTGATCCGCACTGGCCCCCATGAAAATCGTCAAAATCCAAAGTCATGTTTTGCAGTACGATCTGCCCGAACCTTTGGGCTATTCGCAGCAATACTACGCCAAACGGTCCGCGCATCTTGTTGAGGTCACGACCGCCGAGGGCGTCACCGGCTGGGGCGAATGCTTTGGTCCGGGCAATATTGCCCTTGCGAATAAGGCTATCGTTGAACGTGTCATCCAACCGCTGATCTTGGGTATGGACCCAATGGATCGCGATGTGATCTGGCACAAAGTTTATAATCTGCTGCGCGACCACGGACAAAAGGGGATGCCGATGCAATCTCTGTCTGGTGTTGATATCGCGCTGTGGGATATCGCGGGTAAGGTCGCTGGCCTGCCCATTCACAAACTGATCGGTGGGGCGCACCGCACCGACGTTTCCGTCTACGGCTACGGCATGATGCTGCGCCCGGGCGAGAGCGTGGATAACCTCGCGGCCCGCTTTGTCGATGAAGCGGCTGAGATCAAGGATATGGGTTTTGTCGCCACAAAGATGAAAGTTGGCCTTGGCCCAAAGCCTGATGTGAAGCTTGCTGAGGCCGTCCGCAAAGGCGTCGGCGACGACTATCGTTTCATGGTCGACGCAAACCATTGCTACACCACATCTGACGCCTTCTATGTAGGCCGCGCGCTGCAAGACCTCGACGCGTATTGGTTCGAAGAACCCATTGCGCCGGAAGACCACGATGGCTACCGCGAACTGCGTGCGGGCCTCGACATTAACATTTCGGGCGGCGAAGCAGAGTTCAACCGCTGGGGCTGGCGGCAAATCCTAGAAAATCGTGGATTGGATATCGCCCAACCAGAGGTGTGCGCACTCGGTGGTATCAGCGAATACTTGCGAGTCCTTGCGCTGTGCCATGCCCATTTCACCCCGGTCATTAATCATGTTTGGGGCTCTGACATCGCAGTTGCCACAAACCTGCAACTTTTGGCAGCCATGCCGCCACTTCCGGGTGGCCTGCACCCGTGGGAACCGATGCTAGAATTCGACACAACGCACAATCATTTCCGCGATGACATGCTCGAAGAGCCTCTGAACATCGTGAGCCAAGTTAAAAACAACAACGGCACCGTAAAAATCCCGGACAAACCGGGGATCGGGGTCACACCAAACCTTGATTTCATCAAGCAGTTCGAAATTACTTAGACGACCTTGGGGAGGGGACATCATGGACGAAGCAGAAACCGGAGGCCTGTTGGAATGGATTATTCCGCTGGCATTTATTGTCTGCATGGGGTGGGTGATTTGGCACATGCCGTCGTTCATCCTCGATTTTTTACCGCCCACCAGCGAAAGTCTGTACGGGCAAATTGAATCGCATCAGCAACGTAAAGACGTGACGCCAAACCTGCCTGCGGTCGTTGGTGGGCATATCGACATCATCGATCTTTTGACGCTGATTGCCCTACCGATCTTGTTTTTTTTCGGGATGCGCACTGTCAAAATCGCGACGATGGAATTCCAAGACTGGCGGGCCATAGACCGCGTTGCGATTTTTGTTGGCCGCGTCACAATGATGCTCGTTCTGCTGATGGCATCTGTGATGATGTACGAAGTATTCCTGCGCTATGTCCTTGAGGCCCCAACACTTTGGGCAAACGAACTTACCCTTTGGCTTGCTGGCTTCGTGTTCCTATGTTCTGGCTTTTATGCCATGCAGCAGCGCAGCCACATCCGCATTTTCATCATCTACGAAATCATGCCGCGCTGGGTGCAGCGGGTGTGTGACATCATATCAACAATCTTGATCTGTACGTTCGCCTTCTTCCTCGTTTTTGGCAGCTACAAGCAGGTGTTCATTAAGAAATTCTACCAGTGGGAGATGTTTGGTACGGCGTTTGACCCGCCAATCCCCGCTACAATTCAACCGATGATCCTGATTATCGTCACACTTATTGCCATTCAATCCGTCATTAATCTGATCGCTGATTGGGACGCAGAACCTATGATTGCGAGCAAAACCGACATGGACGCAGAAGAACTTGAAGCCATCAAACGCAGCGTAGGGGCCAACTAATGGACGTCGGAACAATCTCGATTGTGCTAGTCTTGGGCCTTTTGGTCCTGCTGGCAATTGGTATGCCACTTGGCTTTGCATCTGCTATTTTAGCGGTTGCGGTGCTGGTGATGAAATTTGAACCCGCACTGCTGACAAACCCATTTCTATGGGGCGACGGCATGCTCACCAGCCGACCGGGGACGGGACCATTATACCTGCTCACGCAGAAGATATTCGACCTCATGACGGAATATGTTCTGATTTCCGTACCACTTTTCATCTTCATGGCCTCCCTTCTTGAACGCTCTGGCATCGCAAAAGAGATGTACACATCCCTTGATTACTGGCTCTCTCGGGTGCGTGGCGGTATCGCTATTGTGACCTCCCTCATGGCGGTGATCATGGCGGCAATGTCTGGGATCATTGGCGGTGAAGTCGTGCTGTTAGGCCTTATCGCCCTGCCGCAAATGCTGCGCCTTGGATATGATCAAAACCTCGCTATCGGGACAATCTGCGCCTCAGGCTCACTTGGTACCATGATCCCACCGTCGATCGTGTTGATCATCTACGGTCTGATCACAGAAACTTCGATCAAAGCACTGTTCACTGGCGCGTTCTTACCCGGCTTCATGTTGGCAAGCTTTTTCATCATCTACATTCTTGTACGCACGAACCTGAACCCGTCGCTGGCCCCTTTGCCGGAACCACAACCGGGTGAACCTACGGGTCGTCAAAAATGGGGCCTCTTTGGCGCGTTCCTGTCAGTACTATTGGCTGGTTTCACGACCTTACTTCTTATCAGAGTCCTGTTTTTCACCGTCACTGGGCAGAACGCGAACATGGGCGAAAACGTCGATCCAATCCCGTGGGGCATGACGTATCATATCCCCTACATCATTGGGTATCTGGTGACTGGCGTTGTGCTTGCGCTGTTTGTCTTTGGCAAAGAGCGGGTCAAAGTTGGCTGGGAAAATGGCAAAGGCCTTGTGCCGCCATTCACCGTCATCGGCATTGTTTTAGGGTCCATCTATGGTGGCATATCTGGAATTACAGAGGCCGCAGGCATGGGCGCTTTGGCGGTCTTCGTGATCGCGTTGATCAGGGGTGAGGCGTCAAAGTCGCTTGTCTGGGATGCGCTGATGCGGACGTTGCGGTCCACTGGTACGATCATTTGGGTCACAGTTGGCGCGGCGGCACTCGCCGGAGCTTACACCCTCGCTGGTGGTCCAACGTATATTGCGGACATGATTGTAGGCGCTGATATGCCCACGATGGGTGTGCTGCTGACCATGATGCTGATCCTCTTGTTCATGGGCGCATTCATGGACTGGGTTGGCATCGTGCTCCTGATTATCCCAGTGTTCTTGCCCATCGTGAAACGCCTGCCCATCGACGAAATCGGCTTCATCGGGCAGCTTGAGCCATCGCAAATCTCGATTTGGTTTGGCGTGCTATTCTGCATGAATATGCAGGTCAGCTTCTTGTCGCCACCATTTGGTCCAGCTGCGTTCTACCTGAAATCCGTGGCACCAGCGCATATCTCGCTTACGGACATCTTCCGGGGCTTCCTGCCGTTCATCTGCGTACAGCTTGTCGCGATCACGGTGCTTTTGGTGTGGCCATCTATCGTTACTATTTTGCTCTAGGAGAAAGGCAATGTTGACCACCGACCAAATCGCAAAGTTCAAATCCGAAGGGTATTTGATCGTTGAAGACGTCGTTGCACCAGAATTGCTAGTTTCGATCCGTGGGGAATATGACGCTGTCATGGATGGACTATACGCTGACTGGCACGCACAAGGGCTAGTCAGCGACACCCCTGAAGGCCTCGACTTGTGGGGCAAACTCGACAGGGTAAGGGCGGCTGGAATTGAGTGGTTCCAACCGCTCGACATCTCGCTGCCCCATGCTGACATCACAGAAGACACACCGTTCCACTTTGGCCCAGCAGTCTTTGATCTGGTCACACACGACCCAATACTTGATATCGCACAAAGCCTTCTGGGCGGAGAGCTTACCTCAAACCCGATCCAACACGTCCGTATCAAACCACCCCAACGCGAGGTTCCAGCGGACGAAACACGTGCCCACATTGGCGTCACGGCATGGCACCAAGATCGCGGCGTTGGGCATCCATCCGCCGATGAAACTGATATCCTCACCGTCTGGATCGCCGTCACCGATGCGACTATCGAGAATGGGTGCCTCCGCTTAATCCCGAACCCACCCGGTGATATGTTGCCTCATTGTCCGCAAAATCAAACGTCGATTCCTGATGCGCATCTCGACCAGACCCGTGCGATAGATGCAGAGGTCAAAGCAGGTGGAATTGTCTTGATCCACCCTCTGACGCCTCACTGTTCTGGTCCAAACACATCAGATAGCTACCGTTGGTCCTTTGACATTCGCTACAACGTGAGCGGCCAGAACACGGGCCGTCAACAATTCCCAGATTTTATTGCGCGGTCGCTTGCGGCACCCGATACTGAATTGCGCGACTGGCAAACGTGGCTTTTCCAATGGGAAGCTGCGCGTACAAAAGCGGCCACATCGGCGCATATCGCCCAGCACCGCTGGCAAACTGATAGCCCAGCTTGTGCCTAGAATCTTGGTAGTAGGTGCAGGGCTGATTGGATCGCGTCATGTAAAAGCGGTCCAAGACCATCCCGATTGCACGCTTGCGGGGATCGTCGATCCGGTCCACGTGGACGAGGTTGCGGTGCCCATTTTCAAAAACATCGCTGACGTGAATGTCCCCGTCGACGGTGTGATTATTGCGACGCCCACCGGGTTGCACGCAGAACATGGCGAACAGGCGGCAAAACGCGGTTGGCACATGCTGATCGAAAAGCCTGTGACCGCGACGCTGGAAGAAGCCGCGACGCTAAGCGCGACTGCAAAAGCCCACAACGTGCGCTGCCTTGTTGGCCATCATCGGCGCTACCATCCGTCCATCGACGTGCTGCGCAACGCGATCCAATCGGGTAAAATCGGAGCGCCTATCACCTCGACGCTGATCTGGGCGATGCGCAAACACGATGGTTATTTTGATACCGATTGGCGACGTGTGGGCGGCAGTCCTGTGATGATTAACCTTGTGCACGATATCGACCTTCTCCGCTTCATGTTTGGGGACGTTACAGACATTGCAGCCCTTGGATCTGATGCGCAGCGCAAAGGTGGACGGATCGAAAGTGGCGGTGCAATCCTGAGATTTAACTCTGGCCTATGCGCAACGATTAGTTTCGCGGATACAGCCCCCAGTCCTTGGGGGTTTGAGGCCGGAACGTCCGAGAACCCCAATATCGCTACCACTAGCCAAGATATGTGGTGGATCACGGGGACCACGGGTGGCATTTCATTTCCGTCGCTAACGCTATGGGGTGGGGCGAAAGACTGGTCTGAACCCGCGCAATCCATCACCCTCGTGGCGGATACGACTACGCCGCTCATGGCCCAGCTCACACACTTTACGCAAGTCATTGCAGGCACGGCTCAACCCATTATTGATGTTGATGATGCGGCGAAGACCCTCAAAGTGACCCGCGACCTCGAAGACATTCTGGCGCTGCAAATCGCGCCCAAGATTTGAAGGAACACACAGCATGACCAAACCAAAAATCGGATTTATCGGCTTGGGACTGATGGGGTCAGCCATGGTTAACCGGCTTCAGGATCAAGGCTACGCACTGACCATCATGGCCAACAGGTCCCGTCCCAAAGTCGATGCAGCAGTAGCGCGCGGCGCTGTGGAGGTCGCAACCGCCCACGATGTCGCCCAAGCCTCTGACGTCATTATGCTTTGTATGGATACTTCGGATAGCGTCGAAAGCCGGATGAACGGCGACGACGGTGTGATTGCAGGCCTGCACCCCGGTGCGGTCGTAATTGATTTTGGCACGTCTTTGCCCGCCAGCACGCGTATATTGGCGCAAAAAGTAGCAGCAGCGGGTGGCACAATGCTGGACGGCCCGCTTGGGCGAACCCCAACGCATGCACTTGATGGGCAGCTCAACATCATGACATCGGGCGATAAAGCCGCCTTTGATAAGGTCAAATCCACGCTCGATGATTTGGGTGAAAACGTCTTTTACCTTGGCGACATCGGCTCTGGCCACACGATCAAGTTGATGAACAACTTCTTTGGCATGACCGTGGCCAATGCGATGGCCGAGGCGTTCGCAATGGCTGACGTCGCAGGCGTGGACCGCCAACAACTTTACGATGTGATCGCGGCAGGCCCTTTACGATCTGGCATGATGGATTTTGTGAAGGCTTATGGCGTGGATGGCGATCCGACAATGCTCGCCTTCTCCATCCGCAATGCGGCCAAAGACGTTGGTTATTACAGCCAAATGGCGAAGGAAGCAGGTGTGCAATCGCTGATGTCCGAGGGCCCTTTGAATGCGCTCAATGCCGCGACAGACGAAGGGCAGGGTGATCAAATGGTGTCCCAGATGGTCGACTTCTATGCCAAAAAATTCAGTAGAAAATAAGTGAGAGATTCCACCACTCCAGACAGGATCGGCCTCGGCATCCTCATGATGCTCGTCGTTTATTTCCTGTTCACGGTGGTGGATACAACAGCCAAGTGGCTGATCGGGCTGGGGTTTCCAGCATTTCAAATGGCGTTTCTGCGCTATGCGGGACATTTTACAATCAGTCTTGGCATCGCGGCCAGGGGAAAAACACCACTGCGACACCGCAAGCTACCCCTGATTATCTTGCGCGGGGCTTTGCTGGTCATCGCTACGATGTCCAACTTCATTGCGATCACGTATTTGCCGCTGACAATCATCTCGGCCATCGCGTTTTCGGTCCCGATCATCGTGTGCTTGCTGTCGGTGCAGGTCTTGGGCGAAAAGGTCGGACCGTGGCGGTGGGGCGCGATCCTTTTGGGTTTCATCGGGGTCATCATCGTCATCCAGCCCTTTAGCGTTAACTATCATTGGGCGGCACTTCTATCGCTCATGAACGCGTTCCTGCTTGCGGGTTATTCGCTCATGACACGCCACCTAACCAAAGATGTTCCGACACAAACACTGCAATTCTACGGCGGATTGACTGGCACCATCGTCATTGGGCCTATCGCGTGGTATCTGTGGGAACCTGCAGGATCGTGGCTTGTTTTAGTCATGTGGGCGATGTTGGGCCTTTGCGGCTGGGCAGGGCATGAACTGCTGACCCGCGCCCATAACATCGCACCAGCAAATGCGCTGATGCCGATTTCCTACAGCTACCTCATTTATATGATGGCATCCGACGTGCTGATTTTCGCGCTATTCCCTGACAGGACAGAGCTGGTCGGGATCGCAATCATCGTGACTGCAGGTCTCATTATCTGGAAACGGGGGCGGTAAAACGCAAAAAGGCCCGCACAAATGGCGGGCCCTTCCGAAATTAACTGAATTTAAGCCGCGGCGGACTTTTTGCCAAAGCGACCATAGAATGATTGGTTTTTATTGGCCATCTCTCGCAACAAATCTGGTGTTTTAAACCGATCCCCAAACGCCTCAGTCAACTGATCACAGCGTTCTGCTGCATATGGCGTGCCGATGATATCAAGCCAGCTAAACGGACCACCCGACCAAGG
>JAPKCP010000311.1 GCA_028822885.1 Yoonia sp.
GCCAAGGCGCCAAGCACAGCCGCGCCTATGGCGGCAAGCAGGGTCATCCGGTGACAGAGTAGCGCGAATAGCGCCCGCCAAGTGACGTGAGGATTTCATAGCCGATGGTCCCAGCGCGATCGGCCAATTGATCGATTGATTGCTTTGGCCCCAAAATCGTCAACGCTTCTGGATCAAACCCTAGGTCAGTGACATCTACAGTGATCAGGTCCATCGACACGCGGCCAACTAATGGGCAGGGATGGTCGTCGTACCACAGCGTCGCCTTGTCTGACATCGCACGGATCAATCCATCTGCGTAGCCTGCGGACACGGTGGCTATCCGGGAGGGGCGCTCAGCTTGCCAAGAATTACCGTAGCCTGCGACTTCGCCAGCATCTAACGCGCGAACCTGAATAATAGGCAGGTCCAAACGGGCGACTTGGTGGGCATCTTTAAAGGGTGCGCCACCATATAGGCCAATGCCCGGGCGGCAGAGATCAAAGTGATAATCGGCACCAAGTAAGATACCACCGGTTGCAGCCAATGACCTTGGCGTTGTGATCCCGTCTGTCATCTTGTGAAATATATCAAGCTGGTAGGGGTTCATTGGATGATCAGCGTCATCGGCACAGGCAAGGTGGCTCATGACCAGTGTTGGATGCTGGGCTAAAACGACCTCAGCTACAGCGGCCCATTCGTCCCATTCCATCCCAAGCCGGTTCATCCCAGTGTCAAGCTGGATTCCAAACGAATGGCCGGGCAATGTCTCAAGGTGACGGGTCACTTGATCGACCGAGTTTAGTATTGGGGTCAGGTCAAGGTCGCGGATCATATCGGTGTCACCGGCCATGTGACCTGAGAAAACACTAATTTCTATGCCATCACCAAGGGCTTGCCGCACTGCAGCCCCTTCTTCTGCCACAGCAACAAAGAAACGGCGTGCGCCAACGCCTGCCAGCGCCTTTGAGACGCGACCTGCACCAAGGCCATAGCCATCCGCTTTGACCACGGCTGCAGTTTCAACAGTCGTTTTTGCATCAAGAGCGCGCCAATTGGCCGCCAATGCGGAAAGGTCGATTGATAAGTGTCCAGTGCTCATGTTGCCCCTTTTGGCAGCCCGGCGGGCAAGGTCAAGAAAAAGCTGTTAGTTGCCGACCAGTTTGGCGGCTTTAGGCAAGAAACCATAGGTTCGCAGCTCATCTTGGGTCAGTAGATAGATTTCATCCGGCGGGGTGGCGAGGGCATGTTGCATCACCAGCGTGTCGATTCCCATGTCATCAAGGTACGTCATCACGGCAGCTTGGCCTTTCTGGATATCCTCAACGGCCAGAAAAGCGGGCAGGGCCGTGTTTTCGCCAAAGTAATGCTGGTGCACACCAACCCATGCGCCATCAGGGATGGCACGCGTCACGCCAGCAGCAAGGATGTAGGGGCAAGCGGATAGGCAGATATCTGCGTCAGACATTGCAGTCTCAGCCTCTATGTCCCGGATGCGTTGGCCGATAACCAGCGCATCGGTCACGGATCCGCCGGGGCTATTGAGAAAGATCACGTCTGGCGTGTCTTTGCGTTCAAGAAAGTCTGCAAACCGGTCTGCATCGCCGGGTTGGATCGCACCTGTCATCGTCACCGCATCGCGATCTTCCCAACGCACACTTTCAAACAACAATCGTGATGGCATATCGCCTGTATTGGGTAGGGGGCGCGAATTTGGTGATGCCTCGCGTGTTGGAAGTTGTGCGGGGTTGAACCTGCGGGTTTGATCGCCAGGACGCAGCGGTTGGGTCAATTGCGGTGCACTTGACGGGGACGATAACTGCGGCAGGACTCGCATAAGATCAGCCCCAAACAGAAACACTGCAAAGCCAAGTTGAACCCATAACACCAGCTTAAGCAGGGCTCCGGGGCCGCGAGACCGTGTCGCGACGTCGCTCATTCGCGGGCTTTTGCAAGTGGCACCGGTTTGGGACTCGGCACAGGGTGGGGGTCTGCAATCGACGCTGGTGCTTTGACGGATGTGTGGCCTTCAATCTCTTTCAGGGCAATCATAGCAGCGCGTAGGTCGGCAAGCGTCATCATATCCTCGGTCGTGGACCCGTCGCGGCCTGCCCGGATTGCGGCTTGGGTGACGGTCATAATCAGGACTAACACGGCTGGCAGCAGATCAATCGCAATTGCGCCGGCCCAGCTTGGTACAAAATTTGCAGCATATTTGATGACGGCGTCAGCGGTTGAGATTGGGGTGTAAACGGTGTCAGACGGCGGTGACATGCTTGTCACGGCCTCTGCCGCAAGGCGCAAAGTTTCCGCGCGTTGACCCAAGACAGTCAGGACAGAATCAATCGTGGCAGCTTGATCTTGGCGGGTCGCGGTCGAGGTGGATCGCAATTGCGGTGTGACGACGGACGCGGAAAGGTCCTGCGCAGCCCGTACGACTAAGGGTGCGACGGACAGTTGGCGCAACTGCGTGATGATATTGGCGAGACGCACGGCCTCTTCTGAGAACAACACAGAGCGCGGTTCAACCGGTCCCGCCTCAACCGTCAACGCACGCATACGCGATAGAATGGCGTTACCATCTGCAAAGGCCGCATTCACGAACGGCTGTTGTGAGGCGATTTGAGCCTCCAAACCAGACAATTCATCTGATTTTTGTTGCAGCAACCGAAACACAGCACCTTGGCCTGCAATACCGGACAAATTGCCTGTCGCTTCTTGTTCGCTTAGGTCGTCAAAACCTTGGCGCACACGGGCGACATCACGTTGCAGCCCTTGGGCTGAAACCGCAATTGTGTTTGCCCGTTCGAGCGCGGATTGGTAGTCTTGCACGGTGGAGGCCAAATGCTGCTCAACAGCTGCAGCGCCCGCTAAGGCCGCCGCATTGAGCCATGACGACATCGCAATAATCGCAAGTGATCCCAGACACATCGACAAGAATAGCCCGATGCGTGCACCTACCGTCCGGACAGCGGGAAGCAGGCGCAGCAGGTACGACCAAAACACGAAGATGGCGACAGAAACTGCAACCGAATAGGCCATCGCAGCAATGAAACTAAGCGCGCCATTGTCATCCAATAATGATGACACGCCCAAGTACGTGTAAATGCCCGATGCGACGGCAAGCACACCCAATGCGGTGCCAGTGATGCCATCGAGCCAAGCCAAGTGACCTTCCAACTCGCGGGCATAGCGCAAATCGTGGGCCTTTGATCGGCTAAGGTTCGCAGGATCAGTATCTTTGGCCATAAAGCACCCCTTTGGTTCAGGAAAAGATAGGGTGTGGGTGCGCAAATATCAATTCAACCTGTGCTGACGTCTACTTTTCGATCTGGGAAGGCATGCTAAGGTCATGTCAAGTGAGCGCCCACACAGCGTACCTCAACTGCGCGCACCAACCGTAAATATCTTGATAGCGAGCGTGCGTCTTGGCGTGAAGGACTTTGCGGCAGCGCCCAGAACTGCTTTGCTTTTCGCCAGTTTGCATGTGTTTTCTGGTATCTTCATGGCAGCGCTCACCATCGCGACTGGGACGATCGATTAGCCTATTTTTGCTGTTATGGGGTTTTCGATGGTTGAAAGTCTTGCAGCACACGCCTTTTACGCGACGAGCAGGCGGTAGGCCGATGGTTGTAAGACCCAGCTTAAAGAGATCATTGCAACCGTTTGGGCGCAACGTGTTGGGCAATTGCCGTGTCTTGCAGCGATCATTGTTG
>JAPKCP010000044.1 GCA_028822885.1 Yoonia sp.
GAGGCTATTCGCAACGTGAAATTCTTTCGATTTGGCTGGTTTGACTTTCAAGGGAAAAGCCTCGTGATCGGCAGGTCCGGGTATTCCAAACAGGGCGGGTATGAAATTTACGTCGATGGCACCGAACTGGGGATGCCGTTATGGAATACGTTGATGGAAGCAGGCGCTGATCTGGACGTGCGTGCTGGATGTCCAAACTTGATTGAGCGGATTGAGGGGGGATTGCTGTCATATGGCAACGACATGACCCGTCATAATACGCCGCATGAATGTGGACTTGGCAGATTTTGTTCAACCCAGACAGCGATTGGGTGTGTTGGGCGTGACGCTTTGTTGCGCGTTGCCAAAGAAGGGCCGATCCAACAAATTCGTGCCCTTGAGGTTTCGGGAATCGTGCCGCCCTGCGACAGACCGTGGCGCATTATGGCGAAAGGTAAGATCGTGGGCCAAGTGACGTCAGCAGCAAACAGCCCTGATTTTGGAACAGCCATCGCAATGGGCATGGTGAAGATGACCGATTGGGACGCGGGAACGATTTTACATGTGGAGACGCCAGAAGGGCTACGTGAGGCCCTCGTGCGCGAAAAGTTCTGGAATTAGTGCCTTTGGTCCGCGTTGGAAACTCTGACGGGATACTATGGGTCAGAAGAAGTGGGGGCGTTACGCCCCATCTGAAAAGGAAAAATGATGTTTAATGCTTTGGTTGTGAACAAGAATGACGAGGGTAAGACCTCTGCTGCTGTCACCCAAATTGGGTTGGATGATCTGCCTGCGGGCGATGTGACCGTTGCTGTCGAATATTCGACCGTGAATTACAAAGATGGGCTTTGCATCGGCCCCGGTGGCGGTCTTGTGCGCAATTACCCACACGTGCCGGGCATTGATTTTGCAGGAACCGTCGAGGCGTCAGACGATGCGCGGTACAAACCGGGTGATAAAGTCGTTCTGACTGGTTGGCGTGTTGGCGAAGCCTATTGGGGCGGATATTCCCAAAAGGCGCGTGTGAAAGCTGATTGGCTTGTCCCACTTCCGGATGGCTTGGACACACGTCAGGCGATGGCCGTTGGAACTGCAGGGTTTACAGCAATGTTGGCTGTCATGGCACTTGAGGATCACGGTATCAAAGACGGTCCTGTGCTGGTCACGGGTGCCGCTGGTGGTGTGGGTTCTGTTGCGACTGCAATCTTGGCGGCATTGGGACATGACGTTGCTGCCGTCACTGGTCGCCCCGAAACGGCCGACTACCTAACGTCACTGGGTGCGACACAGATTGTTGCCCGTGAAGAGCTGAATGAAACAATCAAACGTCCGCTTGAGGCTGAGCTTTGGGGTGGCTGTGTTGATGCGGTTGGTGGAGAAATGCTTGCGCGCGTCTTGGGTCAAATGAAGTATGGTGCTTCTGTCAGCGCTGTTGGTCTTGCGGGTGGGGCAGGTTTGCCTGCAACCGTCATTCCGTTCCTGCTGCGTGGCGTGAACTTGCTTGGTATTGATAGCGTTATGCAGCCCTACGATAATCGTGTTCGTGCATGGCAGCGGATCGCAAAAGACCTTCCGATGGCGAAGCTTGAAGCGATGGTACACCCCGCTGTTTTGTCCGATCTTCCTGCCCTTGGTAAAGACATTCTGAAAGGCCAAGTCAAAGGCCGCGTCGTTGTTGATGTGAACTGCTAAACGACGACAACTCAAGAGTGACCTGAGCGACCGGATGATTCCGGTCGTTTTTTTGTTGGAACTCATAAAATATCGCAAAATATGCCAAAAAAATGGCAAAAATGGGGTAAAAAGGGTCGCTATCTATTTCGATTAAAAGTTAAGCTAATCTAAGATTATGAGATAATAAAATAAACAGGGAAAATAAAATGGCTATGAAACCTCCATTGAGAGACTTGCCCATCGAAACCGCCAGTGACGGTTTTTACGAAGGATTTAACACGTTTGTTACCGTTGGTTCGAAGGTCTTGATTGGCCTATTAATCATTTGGGCGGCTGTCTGGTCTGAATCTGCAGGTGACGTACTGAACGCGGTCCGTGCAACGATCGATGCGAACACCGGTGCATGGTACATGTATGTCATGACGTTTTTCATCATGATTTGTCTCGTTCTCGCGGTGACGCCATCGATTGGTCGCACAAAGCTTGGTTTGCCCGATGACAAGCCCGAGTTTTCGAGCTTTTCCTGGTTTTCCATGATGTTCGGCGCCGGTATTGGCATTGGTATGCTGACCTATGCAACGGCAGAGCCGATCTACCATTTTGGTACTAATCCTGATGCGATCATGGGTCTGACGACTGGCAGTTCCGCTGACAATGTCCGTGCAGCCTACAAATGGTCGTTCCTGCATTGGGGCTTTTCTGCGTGGGCTTGTTACGCCATCGTTGGTCTGACGCTTGCGTTCTTTAGCTACAGCCGTGGACTGCCATTGACGATCCGGTCGGGTCTGACGCCATTGTTTGGACGCGCGTTGTCTGGACCACTTGGTCACGTGATCGACATCGTATCCGTTGTTGCAACTATTCTGGGTGTTTCTGTCACTATCGGTTACGGCGTGTCACAGTTTGCGTCAGGTGTTTTTAACATTACGGGTGCTGCGTGGTTGATGGATGCTGAGGGTGCGCCAACTGTGCCTGCCATGTTGCTTGCTTTGATTATCGTTATGTTCTGCTCAACGCTTTCGGCGCTTTCAGGCGTTGGTAAAGGCATCAAGTGGCTGTCGAATATTAATATGGGACTTAGCTTTTTCCTTCTGGCCTTTTTCCTCGTGTTTGGCTCGACAATGTTTGCATTCAAAGCGTTGTTCCTTGGTATGTGGGATTACATCATCGCACTACCATCTATGTCTTTGACGATCTGGAACTCTGACGGGAACGCAGAAAGTGAAATCAGCAAGCTCGCTGGCTGGCAGGGCGGTTGGACAATCTTCTACTGGGCTTGGTGGATTGCATTTGCACCGTTTGTGGGATTGTTTCTTGCCCGTATTTCACGAGGTCGGACTGTACGTGAATACGTCCTTGGTGCGATGATTGTGCCATCAGTAATGTGTTTCGTTTGGTTCGCCATTGTTGGTGGAACAGCGATTGATCTGACGCTGAATGGTGGTGCAGGAGAAGCGATCACTGGTGTTGGCATTTCAAGTCAATTGTTTGCGATGATTAACTTTATGTTGTCCCCGGCGTTGGCCACCGTGATGTCGGCTGTGATCGTGGTCTTGCTGTTGACGTATCTTGTGACGTCAGCGGATTCGGCTGTGTTGATCATCAACACAATCGCAGCGGCTGGTGATGAAAGCGAAAAGGGCCGGATTCACATCATCGTTTGGGGTGTGATCCTGACTCTCGTGATTGGGGTGCTGTTGGTTGCAGGTGGTTTAGGTGCCATCAATACTGCCATGATCATCGGGGCGTTGCCGTTCTCGCTTGTGATGGTGCTTATGGGCATCTCATTGCTGAAGGCGCTGTATCGTGACAGTCGCCGTGCGGCGGCTGATCCAGTGGCCGATCCTGCTGAATAAACCCTAAAATAAACTAACTGAGGGCCCCGATGTTTAACGCATCGGGGCCCTTTTGCGTTGTCGGGTGCGATTGTATGTCGCCACAGAAGTTTTGATCCGTATCAAGATGTTGCACTGTTGACCTTGTGCGCAGAGTGCTAAGTATCGAAAAAAGAGGATATTTGCCGTGACTGATAAAAGCCCAATCATCCTTTGGTATCGCCGTGACCTGCGTTTGGGAGACCATCCAGCGCTGACTGCTGCCTGTGCAAGCGATCGCCCTGTGATCCCAGTGTTTATCCATGACGAGGTGACAGCCGGGCAGGGTGCCGCACCCCGGATGCGGCTTGGCCTATCCGTGGCGGCACTTGGTAAAGACTTAGCGGCGGTGGGCAGTCGGTTGATATTGCGACGCGGCGATGCACTTGGGTGTTTGCGCGACATTATCGCAGAAACAGGGGCTACGTCAGTCTTTTGGTCACGGCAGTATGATGTGTCAGCAAAGGCGCGCGACACGTCTGTGAAGGCCGCGCTGAAGGCGGATGGGATTGATGCAAAAAGCTTTGCTGGCCATTTGTTGTTTGAACCTTGGACGGTTGAGACCAAAACAGGTGGCTTTTACAAAGTATATACGCCGATGTGGAAGTCAGTCCGCAATCGGGAGCTTGAGACGACTTTACCTGTTCCCGGCAAGATCACAGCGCCAGAGGCATGGCCTGCCTCTGACGATCTGTCAGATTGGCAAATGGGCCGCGATATGCAGCGTGGGCATGATGTCCTCCTTGCCCATTGCACCGTCGGGGAAGCTGCAGCCCAGACCCGTCTTGATACGTTCATCGAAGACTGGGTGAGTTCCTATCAGACCAATCGTGATTTGCCCGCCGTAAAAGGTACGTCTGGGTTATCTGAAAACCTAACCTACGGCGAGATTTCCCCGCTGACGTGTTGGCATGCGGGTTGGAAAGCTTTGCATGAGGGTAATGCAGACGCAGAAATATTTTTGAAAGAACTGGTCTGGCGAGAGTTTGCTTATCACCTGTCCCATCATACCCCCCGCATCGAGAGCGGAAACTGGAAAGAAGACTGGGACGGCTTTCCGTGGAACACTGATGAGACGACGCCAGAAGTACGGGCATGGAAGCAAGGTCGCACTGGAATCCAGTTTGTCGATGCAGCGATGCGTGAAATGTACGTGACTGGAACCATGCACAACCGGGGCCGCATGATTGTTGCGTCCTACCTGACCAAGCATCTGTTGTGTCATTGGAAGATTGGGCGCGATTGGTTTGCCGATTGCCTGATCGACTGGGACCCCGCCAGTAATGCGATGGGGTGGCAATGGTCTGCGGGATCAGGTCCAGACGCCACACCGTATTTCCGGGTATTCAATCCGGTGTCGCAACTAGATAAATTCGACAAGAAATGGATCTATCCGCAGCGCTGGATCGCTGAAGGACGTCCGCAACCCTCTGCAACGGCACTGTCCTATTTTGATGCGATCCCGTTTGGCTGGGGCATGGCTGCGACTGACACGTACCCAGACCCAATCGTTGCAGCAGACGTAGGCCGTAAACGCGCATTGGAGGCCTATCAGTCGCGCGGTTTCTAGGGACTACCTAGGTTAAGTGTATGGGGAATCCGGCGTTCGTGTTGCTTTTCTTGTGCTGTACCATGACGCTGATTTATCAAACTATAAGCCTTTCCAGCGGGTAAGTTCCTTTAGAAAATTGGAATTTGTGAAACTATTTGCGGCAATGTCCGTGACTATTGGTAACAAAACACTAAAATTTTAAACACCTCGGGTTGCCCCGGTACTTATAAACAAGAAACGGAATGCTCACGATGATCTTGACCTCGACCCAAGGCCAAAAAGATTTGCCTCGCTATTTTGCCCCAATTTTTGAAGTCATGGGTAAAATGAAACGGGGTCGGGTGGACATAACGCTGCCAGACGGGCGTGTGTTCCGCATCGAAGGACAAGATGCAGGTCATGTGGCTGAGGTCACGATCCACAATACAGACACCTTTGCGCGCACCATTCGTGAAGGCGACATGGGGTTTTGTGAGGCCTATCTGGATGGATGGTGGTCAACGCCTGATCTGATGGCCTTCATGGATGTAATCCATGATGACGACGCCGAGGACATCTATGACGGATTTCCGGGCCAGTTCCTTGTGCGTGCGTATGAAAAAATGCGCTTTTGGATGCAGCGCAATTCAAAGGCGCAGGCGAAAAAAAACATCTCGTATCACTACGACCTTGGGAATGATTTTTACGGTTTGTGGCTGGACGATACGATGACTTATTCGTCCGCGAAATTCCTAACTGGTCAAGAAAGCCTAGAGTCTGCACAGACTGAGAAGTACAAGTCGATGGTTGATGAGATGGGTGTGCAACCCGGCGATCATGTCCTTGAGATCGGCTGTGGTTGGGGTGGTTTCGCGGAATATGCTGCAAAGGAACGTGGCTTGCGTGTGACATGTCTGACTATCAGCGAAGAGCAGTATAAGTACGCTGTTGATCGCATTGAAAAGGCGGGACTTTCCGACAAGGTGACGTTCAAGTTGCAAGACTATCGTGATGAAAAAGGCCAATACGATGGCATCGCCAGCATTGAGATGTTTGAGGCTGTGGGTGAGCAATATTGGCCTGTGTACTTTGATACGGTCCGTGATCGGCTTAAGCCCGGTAAAAACGCGACCCTCCAGATTATTACAGTTGCTGATCGGCGCTGGGATATTTACCGCAGCCGTCCTGATTTTATTCAGAAATATATCTTTCCCGGTGGGATGTTGCCAAGCCCATTAAAGCTGCGCGAAGTCGCCTCAAAACATGGACTTGAGGTGAAGCAGTCGATTGAATTTGGTGATAGCTACGCGACCACACTGCGCCGTTGGTATGACGACTTTAATGGTAAATGGGATCAGGTTGCGGCGATGGGCTTTGACGACCGGTTCAGGCGGATGTGGAACTTTTACCTCACCTCTTGTGCTGCGACCTTTGATAGCGGAAACTGCGACGTAACGCAGATTACCCTGACCAAACCGGCTTAAAGACCGCAAAGATAACGGCAGGGTGCGCTTGAGGGAGCCAAAACATGCCAACCGCCGCCCGCCTTACGGCCTCCATTTGCTTTGGTGCACTTGGACTTGCATTCGCCTTTCTTGCTTTAGCGTACTTTGAAGAGGCGCAAGGACCGAGCTATTGGTTTCCGTTAAATGGTGCCGTTGGCATCGTTGTTGGGTGGATGATTGCCGGGTCACGTGTGGGCAAAGGCACTGGTGCGGCGATCGGCAACGGCATCACGGCTGGGATGGCCCTGCTGTTTTGGGTTTTCTTCTTGATGTCATTTGCGGACATGATCGATAAATCGATGCGAAATGCTTACGATGGTCCTGTGGCGGCCATCGTTGGCGTATTTGAGATTATGGGAGCCTACGCAGTGCAATTTACGATCGTTGAGCTTGGTGTTTTGATGTTGATTGGGTCAATTATCGCTGGGCTAATTGTTGAATTTGCCGGTAGCAGGTGGTCATAGCGTGTCAGTCTTTATTTATGGCACGCTTCTTGATGACGTTTTGCGTGCTCGGCTTTTGGGTCGTGACGTCGTAGCCAAACCATCCATATTGCATGGTTTTGAAGTGCGAGAACAGCGTGCAGCATCTTTGCCTGCGATTGTCAGAGACGAGGGCAAGATTGCTCACGGTTTGTTGCTTGATGATTTAACGGCAGCAGAGGTTGGTCGTCTTCATGCTTACGAAGTTCCGTTTGATTACAAACCAGTATCAATTGATGTGCACGTTGCGGGTGCGCTGGTCGCAACGCAGGTCTATCTGCCGGGGCAATCGGTTTCGGTGTCAGACCGGATGTGGTCGTTAGCACGCTGGCAAGATCAGTCTGGTCCCTTAAGCCGCGAGATGGCTGTGGAAATTGGCTCGTTCGATCCGCCTTTGGCGGGGGATGCGCTGCTGACGCAATGGCATATGATAGCGTTACGGGCGTCGGTCAGGTTGCGTGCGCGGGCTGAAAATACCCCTGCAGCAGTGCGTTACCACCCCAATGCTGGTGATTTCAAAATGAACCGTAGCTCAGATTTGTCGGGTAATTTCTTTCGGATGGCGTCGATTGACGTGACACACCGCACTTTTCTTGACGAAATTGCTGGTCCTTTGCCTCGCGAAGTTTTTGTTGGCACTGATGCTGCGATTGTTCTGCCTTATGACCCAAAGACAGATCGTGTCTTGTTGGTTGAACAGATACGAATGGGACCACTGATGCGGGGCGCGCCAAACCCGTGGACGCTTGAACCTATCGCGGGCATGATCGACGCTGGTGAGACCATAGAACAGGCGGCTTTGCGCGAAAGTGAAGAAGAAGCCGGGCTGCAAGGGATCACCTTGGAAAAAATGTTCTCATTTTACCCAAGCTCTGGTTCCGCGACAGACTATTTCTATTGTTTTGCAGGCTATTGTGATTTGCCTGATCCCACGACCTATACGGGGGGCCTTGCTGGTGAATCCGAAGATTTGCGCCTGCATGTACTCCCATTTGAGGCTGCTTTTGATCTAATCGCAACAGGTGAAGCGAACATGGGTGCGCTCATCTCAATGCTGTTGTGGCTTTCGCGTAATCGCCAAAGGTTGCGCTCCACAGCTTGAGTTCGTGGCGGCAGGGTCATAGGTATGATGCACACTAGAGAAAGCCCTTTCATGTCCGATTCCTCTCCCATCAAATCTGATCTTGCTGCCGCTGTTGGTAATACACCACTGATCAAACTGCGTGGTGCCTCTGAGGCCACAGGCTGCACGATATTGGGCAAGGCCGAGTTCATGAACCCAGGCCAGTCCGTAAAGGACCGTGCTGCGTTGTTCATCATCCAAGACGCGATTGCGAAGGGTGATCTCAAGCCCGGTGGGACGATTGTTGAGGGCACGGCTGGAAATACTGGGATTGGCTTGGCACTTGTTGGTGCCTCGATGGGGTTCAAAACTGTCATTGTTATTCCTGAGACCCAGTCGCAGGAAAAGAAAGACATGCTGCGTTTGGCGGGGGCGGAATTGGTTCAGGTGCCAGCTGCACCATATCGCAACCCAAATAATTTTGTGCGCTATTCAGAACGTTTGGCCAAAGCGTTGGCACGTACCACCAACGAAGGTGTCATCTGGGCCAACCAGTTTGACAATGTGGCCAATCGCCAAGCCCATATGGAAACGACAGGTCCAGAAATCTGGGACCAGACCGGGGGTAAGGTTGATGGCTTTATCTGTGCCGTTGGCTCCGGTGGAACGCTTGCGGGTGTCGCCGCTGTTTTACAGCCAAAAGGTGTAAAAATTGGGCTGGCTGACCCTGATGGCGCATCTTTGCACAATTATTACACTAAAGGCGAGCTGGTGATGTCCGAAGGGTCATCCATCAACGAAGGAATTGGCCAAATTCGCATCACGAAGAACCTTGAGGGACTGAAACCAGATTTTAGCTATAATATTCATGACAGCGAAGCCTTGCCGATCGTGTTTGATATTATGGAACATGAAGGCCTGTGTCTTGGTGGGTCATCAGGTGTGAACGTTGGGGGTGCGATGCGCATGGCTAAGGACATGGGGCCGGGTCACACGATTGTGACGATTTTGTGCGACTATGGGACCCGTTATCAATCAAAGCTCTATAATCCTGACTTCTTGCGTGAAAAAGGATTGCCGATCCCTGGATGGTTGGATCGGCCTGCCGTCGATATCCCAACTGTGTTTGAGGACGTATGACCCAACCGCCAAGGCAATCCGATAGGCGACTTATCTGGGCGATTTGTACCTTCATTTTATGTGTTTGGGCTGGGTCAGTCTCATTTGGTCAGACGGCTGATGCCACGGCGACTGGGGCAGATGTGGCCGTCGATGAGAGTGTACAGATCAACCCCAATCTGTCGGCTGGTGAGCAATTCATCGCTGATTTTGCAGAATGGAACCGTATCGCTGAAAGGGCAGAAGGCCTTTTAGAGCGCGATGTCGCCTCTGCATTTGCTTTGGATCGCTTACTCACAGAGTTGATCGTTTGGCGTGATGTCTTTGCTTTTGAAATGCGTGAAAATGAAGCGCGTTTGACAACTATTGCTAGCCAGATCGCTGCCCTTGGCAATGCGCCCGATGAGGGGGAGACTGAAGCCACTGCCGTCACTGACCGCCGCGCAGACCTGATTGTGTTTCGTGACAGGTTGGCGGCCCCCGGTCTGCTGTCTGCAGAAGGCAATGCCCGGGCGTTAGGGATGATAAACGAAATTGAGGTGCAACTTCGCGCGCGTCAAACTGCTGCGTTGATGGTGCGCACAGTGAGTCCCTTCAATCTGGCACATTGGCCTTTTGCTGCGGCACATATCATTGATGGGGTGGGCGCAATTGGGCGCGAAACAACAGCAAGCTTAGGCGCTAAACTGTGGTCGTCTGAAAATCTAAACGGCCTTTTTTGGGCATTTTTAGCTTTGGGGTGCGCTGCAGTTTTACTTGTTCGCGGGCAGTCATTTGTTCTTAGGTTAATGCCTGAAACTGACCCAAAAGCTGGCACGGGCGCTGCCAATGTTCTTGCTGATTTCTTTAAGACGGTTTTTCAGGCCATCGTGCCCTTGGTTGGACTTGTCGCACTTTCATATGGCCTTGCGACATTGGACATATTTGGTGTGCGTGGGATGGCAATCCTTGAGGTGCTTCCATTGACTGGCAGTATCATAATCTTGGCAGGATGGCTTGGGCGGCAGTTCTTTCCGGTTGGTTTGAAATACGGACCGCTTAATTTGTCCGAAGCGGTGCGCATACCCACACGCCGCACTGCGATCATTTTGGCATGGGTGATGGCCTTGTGGCTGCCCTATGATGCGTTTGTGAATTCTGGTCCAGAAAACGGTATCGCGGTTTCTGTTCTAAACTTCCCGTTCATTGTCGTCTTGGCCATAGTTTTGTTTCGGTTTGCGAAGCTATTTCGTAATCCACCTGACCAAGAGGCGGGCGCTGACGTTGGTGTTGGTCGTACACGCACTGTGATCGGGCGTTTGACCCAATTAATTGCTGTTGTCGCGCCTGTACTTGCTGCGCTTGGATATGATGCTGCGGCGCGGGCGCTGCTGTTTCCGGCAGGTCTGACGCTGGGTTTGCTAGGTGTTATTATCTATCTGCAATCGCTTAGCTATCGCGTTTATGAATTATGGTACGGCGTTGAGGACGCACGCAGCAAGGCGCTTGTGCCGGTTATCGTGGGGTTTGTGCTGTTACTTTTGTCAGTACCAATCTTTGCATTGATTTGGGGGGCACAACGGTCAGATTTATTGGCCTATTGGTCGCGCTTCACTGCTGGTTTCAAATGGGGCGATTTTCAAATCTCGCCTTCTGATTTTCTGATGTTTGTATTGATTTTTACTGTTGGTTACTTGCTGACAGGCTTTATCAAGACATCGCTTCGCACGTCGGTCCTCCCGCGGACCTCTTTGGATTTGGGGGCGCAAGACGCTATCGTGGCGGGCTTTGGCTATGTTGGCATATTTTTGGCGTCTGTTATCGCGATTACTAGCGCCGGGATTGATCTTTCCAACTTGGCAATTGTTGCTGGTGCCCTTTCGGTTGGCATCGGGTTTGGGTTGCAAACGATTGTGTCGAATTTCGTCTCGGGGATTATCCTGTTGATCGAACGGCCAATTAGCCAAGGTGACTGGATCGAAGTTGGTGATCGCATGGGGTACGTGCGCAGCATCTCTGTTCGGTCGACGCGCATTGAGACGTTCGACCGGACTGACGTGATCGTGCCAAACGCTGATTTGATCAGCAATCAGGTCATAAACTGGACCCGTGGTAATCTAGTCGGGCGTCTGATCCTCAAGATTGGCGTAGCTTATGGGACCGATGTCGAAGTCGTCGCACAGATCCTCAAGGAAATCGCAGAGGCTCACCCGATGGTCGTCATGACGCCGCCGCCGTCAATAATGTTCATGAACTTTGGGGCTGACGCACTCGAATTTGAAATCAGGGCAATTCTACGAGATGTTAATTTCGTCGTAGTTGTTCAGTCTGAGATGAATTTTGAGATTGCCCGGAGATTCGCTGCTGAAAATATCGAAATTCCCTTCGCACAGCGTGACATATGGTTGCGTAACCCAGAAGCTTTGGGTCAGGCTGGTACAAAGGACGTGAAGACGTCCGCTACTGCTGCTACATCTGACAAAGCACGGATCGTTGATGTCGCACCGGAAGATCCAGACGCAGGGGATACGTAATGACGACCAATCCGCTTTACCTTGTTGATGCGTACAGACGCGAATCTACTGCCCGTGTGACGGACATCACGGAAGAGGGCGGGATCGTGCTTGATGGCTCGTTGTTCTACCCGACATCAGGTGGACAACCGGGGGACAGCGGGCGGCTGCGCTGGGGCTTGGCGGGCGACGAAGGTGCCATTGACATTGCGACAACTGTGAAGGGCGCGAACGGCGCTATTGTCCTTGTCCCTGCCGAACCTACGGCTCTGCCACCGGAGGGATCATTGGTCCGTCAAGAAATCGCATGGGACAGGCGTTACAAACATATGCGGGTTCACACCGCGTTGCATTTGTTATCAGTTGTCATCGCGTTACCCGTGACCGGTGGGTCCATTTCGGCCAACAAAGGGCGGCTTGATTTTGATATGCCCGAAGCGCCAGATGACCGGGATGAGATTGAACGGACTCTGAACATGCTTATTGCGTGTGATTTTGCCGTCACTGAAGAATGGATCACGGACGCTGAGTTGGACGCAAATCCAGGGCTGGTTAAAACCCTGCGTGTCAAACCACCGCGTGGCACTGGGCGGGTGCGCCTTGTCCGGATCGGTGTTGATGATGATACCGCGGATCTCCAGCCTTGTGGCGGGACGCATGTCGCCAAAACCTCAGAAATTGGTAAAGTGCGCCTTGGTAAGATTGAGAAGAAGGGCAAGCAGAACCGGCGGGTTTACTTGCACTTGGACACATAGTGCGCAGGACACTGATCATTGTGGGCGCTTTGGCTACGTTGGGCTTTTCTCAAGCGGTGGTAGCTGCAGGGTTTGAAGGTTGCACAAAGGCCGAACGCGGCATCATTATCGCGGCACTTGATCGCTCAGAGCGGCTAGCCCTCACTGCAGCCACAGCCATTGGGCCGACGCCGGTCTATCGACGCTGGTTCGGGAAGTTCAGTAGTGAAAATGGGGACAAGGTGCGTCGGACTCTTAAGTCCATCGTGACCGCTATTCGCACGGACGAGATTTCAACCGAATGCGTCAATATCGGGCGTGGGCTTTGTGATCAAGATACCTATGCGTTTGTCGATCCCGATGAACATTACGAGGTAAAGCTTTGCCCCAATTTCTTTAAGATGCAGACAATGAAGGACCTTGATGATGCAACCGCCGCCGAAGGCAGCGGTACGCGCGCGGGCACAATCATTCACGAAATTAGCCATTTTACCATCGTGGCAGGGACTGACGACATTTGTTATTCTCGGGAAATCTGTTCTGAAATGGCAATAACTGCGCCGCTGGATACGTTGATCAACGCAGACAGTTACCAATATTTTGTGGAGGATGTGACGTATTTCGGGGTTGAAGGCGAATAATTTTTCGCATGGTGTGCAGCCTTACGGCGGTGGTTGCGCTGGCGTTGTTTGGACTACTTTTGATTTTACCCGGTCACTACACGGCGGGCTATGGTGTCGCGGCTGATGTGGGTGGGATGTTTATGGGCCGGCGGGCTTCGCCGATGTTTCTCGGGCTGGCGATACTCTTGTGGATGGTCCGCGACGAGGTCGAACCGAATATTCAGCGTGCCATCAGTCTGAGCATGATTGCTCTGTTCGCTGGAATCGCTTTCACTGGGATTTGGTCATTTGCAAGTGGACTTGGAAACATGGCCATCCTACTTGCCGCCTTGTGCGAGTGTCTTATTGCGTTCGCCTTTTTCATTACAATGAGGCTTCGCTAACGCGCAGCACCTTTCGCAGCCCTGCGCGTTTGGTCTGGTGATTGATAAAGCGTCGTTTCTTCTTCTGGTAGGCCCTCACGTGACAGCAAGATTGCAATCGGCCGTAGGGCAGGGACATGGCTACACACGACGAGTAGCATCACCATGATTGGGACTGACAAAAACATGCCGGGAATGCCCCAGACCACCCCCCAAAATGCCAGGGATAGTATGATCCCAAATGACGAAAGCCGTAGTGCGCGGCCCATCATCATCGGATCAATGATGTTGCCATTTACAAACTGAATCGCACCAGCAAAGCTGACGATGCCGATTGTTGTCGCAGGGTCATGAAACTGAATATGTGCGATCAAAGCAACCATACCGGTCGCTATAATAGAGCCCACATTTGGTATAAAGTTCAAAACAAAAGTGATCAGACCAATCGCCACTGCCAACTCAATATCGAAAATGATAGCAAGCGCGTAGGTCATCGTTCCCGTTAAGGCACTTACGACGGTTTTGACCCAAAGATAGTAATTAACCCGCCAAATGATCGACGAAATGATATTGCTGACGCGGGCAGCGCGAACTGGATCACCAATCAGATTTACTAACTTAACGTCGAACCAAATCCGTTCGGCAAACAAAAAACCGACAAACAAAATCACGAGGACAGCCCCCTGTGTCACATCACTTGCGCGGTTTGCTGCTGTCCGCGCGTAGTTGCTGACGTTGATGGATTGTAGAGCGCTAAGGATTGCAGCCTCGGTGCCTTCACCCATAAATCCAAAAAGAGAGGCTACTGCGGACGGGGCTTGTTCTGCAAACGAGAGCGTTGTGACCAGAACGGAGTTGATCTGTGCGAGCATAAACCCAGATGCTGACATCAGGGCAGCAGCAATCAGGACCAATGCAGCGAGGCTAGCAATAAAACTTGGCACACGAAATGGTCCAAGCCGTTGGCGCGCAATAAAGTCGATAACAGCGCTTGTTAGGCTGAACAACACAATCGCTGTCGCCAATGACACCAGCATAAATCGTGCCTGCACGAGCAAGAAAAGAACAACCGCAAACGCAATAATGACCAAGGCCGTCGTTTGAATACGGGCAAGATCAACGGTTGCCTTTGGTGGCGGGATGTCAGGGCTTTTACGGTGCATCCCATTGACATAGTGTGTGTGGCAATATTTCGCAATAACAGGCTGCTGTGCCCATGACGTCTGACTTTCACAAAAGGTGCAAAAACCTGTCAGTTTGGGTCTTGCACACCGCCCCGTCTTGACGGTAAACCGCGCTCAACGGATCGGTGGCCGAGTGGTCGAAGGCGCACGCCTGGAAAGTGTGTAGGCGG
>JAPKCP010000312.1 GCA_028822885.1 Yoonia sp.
AAAGCGGGGTATCCGGCCACCCTTGTTTAGCGGCTGTGAGGCCTGAGGTTTGGGTACTTTCGTCACCTGTTTTGAGTTTGGTTATACGTATGCTCTGGCCCTCGAGTTCGGCGCGGTAAGCGTTGTGTACCAGACGGTCGAGAATAGCATCAGCGAAGGTGGGCTCGCCGATGACATCGTGCCATGCGTCGATGGGCAATTGGCTGGTCATCAGGGTTGATCTGACCTCATATCTGTCTTCGACAATTTCCATCAAATCGCGGCGGTCGGGGCCCAGTCGTCCATTGCCCTCTCATTGATTGCAAATGCAATCAATGAGAGGGGAGGATCAACAGTTGGATTTTGGTGAGGGCTTTGAACAGGCATGGAAAGCGTCCGTCCACTGGCCGGCAATGCATGAGAAGGGCAGTGGGCCAATTCGAGTTCGTCAAAGAGGTGCGGCATGCGTTTGTAGATCACAGTGATGTCGTGCCTGCAGGCGGCTTGCGCCAGGGCGCAGGCCAGCCAGGTTTTACCCACGCTGCAGGGGCCAGTGAGCATCAGATTGCGTTTATCCTTGATCCAGCGACCCGTCAGCATCTGCTGGAACAGGGCCTTGTCGAGGCCGCGTCGGGCAATGTAATCGATGTCTTCTGGCGCGGCCCCACAATGGCGTAGCTTTGCCGTTCGCGTACGGCTTTCAAAGCGTTTAGTCTCGCGGCGACCGCTGTCTCTGTCGATCAGTAGCCCAGCCATTCAGCATGGTTCGGATTGGCCGTGCCGTCTTGGGTTTGCGATCTAGACCATTCTTGAGAATGGAATGCAGGGATGAGAAGTAATGGGCGTTAATCTCGAGGGCACGGGAGCAAGCAGCATCAAGACGATCAAGTCCGAATGTTTTGACCAGCCTGATCACACCAGGGCTGCTGCGATATCCCTGTTCGGACAGCTCAACCCCTCAACATCCGCACGCCGAAAGTACTCCGATATCGTCGCGCGGCCCAACGACAGGCTCTGCGCTACACGGCGTCCTGAAAATTCATCTGATCGAAGCCGCAAAGCTTCCCGTATCTTCCGCATTGGCAATCTCTTCATGAAGGCTCTCTCTCGCTCAAAAAACGGTAGAATAGCTCAGCCACAGATCCCCTCGCAGACGCCTAAACAAAGGTGATTTGGGGGTTGCCGGATGCCCCAGAATTCATGGCCAGATCAAATCGGTACAGGTCGCCGGATCATCCCGGAATACGCAGGTTGCCAACAAAGTGTCTGGTCACCCAAAAAACTAAAGATCAACCACACCAATACGGTTCAAGAATTTTTCAAGCTCAGATCGATCAACATCAAAACTTTGTGCGATTAGCGCGTCAAATTGGATGCGCAGGGCCCTCTTTTCGTCGCCTTTACAGTCGTTCCATGGACGTCCCTGCAATGCCATGTGCAAGACGTAATAACCGATAAAATGAGGGCGGGTGCCGTTTTCGACAAGGCGTTGGTAGGCTGCGTCGGCACCCATCTTAGTGAGTGCCTCAGCTGTCATGATGCCTACGTTGTTCAGCATAGTCTCTGTTGCTGGACCAAGATTTCGGATGGTTGAGATGACCGCCATTCACGTAAGATACGCTTTACGGAAAAAAAGTGCTAGTGGGGCTGAAGTCAAGAAAACAACCTAAACCATTCACCAGACATTGTTGGCATGCAAGCGCTTCGAAAAAAGGAAGAGACGTGACGGTATTTCCAAGAATCTCAGATGCTTGCGTAATCGTGGAAGATAGGGGTTTGCGGCTTAGGCTTACTTTGACTCGTAGGTGGAGTCGGCTTTGGATCTTTAGTCGCTGAATTCAACATAACAAAATCCTATTTAATATGTTTGTGCGATGTTTAGCGAAAGGGAACAGCGTGAATACACCAACGCTGTCGGATATTTTATAACCCAGCACCTTGACGGCGCTGGGTCGAAAACGAGGCAAAAGTATGGTATTCGCACATTTCTTACCGCTGAGGTTGCAAGTTAACGTTTAAGCGTTTGAATTAACGTGCTTTTGGACCGCCACGCTTTGGTGGATGGGCGCCACCTTTGCCTGCTGGTGCCTTGCGGGCGCTTGGCTTTCCACCAGGGGGAACGAAACGCTTAGAGGTATCGTTCGCGCTTGCCTTTGGCTTTGCAGGGCGTGCGTCATCAGCTTTCTTGAACCCACCGGGCTTGCCGCCACTCGGTTTGCCTTTGAAACCGCCGGGCTTGCTGTCTGAATTGCCTTTGTAAGCGGGCCGTTCGCCGTCACGTGGCTTGTAAGGTGGCTTTGGTCCCTTAGCGACAACTGCGTCGCCGTGGTCTTTACGTGCAGGTTTGCTGAAGTCAGTCTTCTTGTGACGTGACTTGCGCGCTGTGTCGTCTGAGCCCGGCTGTGCGACTGGCGCCATGTCATCCTGACGCGATGGCGGAGGGGCTGACCGTTCGCGTGGTTTGTCGTAAGTTGGCTTATCGCCCCGAGGCTTGTCGTATTTTGGCTTGTCGTCACGGGATTTGTAATCGCCACGAGGTTTATCATCGCGTGGCTTATACTCGCCGCGTGGTTTGTCGTCGCGCGGTTTGTATTCACCGCGTGGCTTATCATTGTCGTAAGATTTGTTGCTTGGCCGTGCGCCACGCTCTGAAATCTGAGGAGGACCGTCAAGCGCCTTGAGCTTTGCTTGGTTCTCAAGGCTCATGTCTGCACCAACAGATTTAAGAAAGTTTGGAACCGCCGCCGCAGAGATTTCAACAAAGGTCTCGTTTGGCTGAATCCGGATCGCACCGATTTCGTTTTTGGTGATGTCGCCAGCTTTGCAGATCATCGGCAGTAACCAGCGCGCTTCTGCTTTGCCTTCACGGCCCACATCGACGCTAAACCACTTGGATGGCCCAAATGGCGCACGTTCTTTGCGTTCGCGTGGCTCGCGGCTGGAAGCTGACGCCGGAGCGTTCGGATCAACTTTGGTCAGAACCTCAGGCGCCGATTGCTTGCCTTGATAAAGGCGCAGGTAGGCGGCAGCGATTTTCTCTGGTGTGTGTGCCTCAAGCAGTTTGGCCGCGAAAACGGTCTCGTTTTCAGTGAACTCTGATGTCCAAACTTCATCCGTCAAAAGACGCTCTTCATCTTTTTCTTTGACATCTTCAGCTGACGGGGGAGACACCCATTCTGCCTTCAACTTACCCCAGTTGAGCAGGTTTTCAGCACGGCGGCGCATTTTTGGCGGTACGATCAGCGCGGAAATACCCTTGCGACCAGCGCGGCCAGTCCGGCCAGAGCGGTGCAGCAGGAGTTCAGCGTTTGTCGGTAACTCAGCATGAATAACAAGTTCGAGATTCGGTAAATCAATACCGCGTGCTGCTACATCCGTCGCAACACAGACCCTTGCACGACCATCACGCATCGCTTGCAAGGCGTGGGTACGTTCTTGCTGTGATAGCTCACCGGACAGTGCCACAGTCGCAAAACCACGGTTTGACAAACGCGTGGTCAGGCGCGTGACCATTGCGCGCGTGTTCGCAAAAACGATGGCGTTTGGCGCATCGTAGTAGCGCAGCACGTTAATGATCGCATTGTCTGTGTCGTATTGTGTGCAGGGTAGGGCGCGGTATTCGATATCGCTGTGCTGTGTTTCTTTCGAAACAGTTGAAATACGCACCGCATCATTTTGGTAAGACTT
>JAPKCP010000313.1 GCA_028822885.1 Yoonia sp.
CACTGCACACACCCCATCAGCCCCATTCCGCGCGCATCGACAACCAAAGGCAGATCACCCAGCGCACGCAGTCGCTCTTGAAACAATGGCGTCACGCCGCGCACGTGTTCCAACAATCCCTCGCGTTCTATGATCTGCATGCTCGCAAGTCCTGCCGCTGCGCTAACCGGGTGGCCAGAATACGTATACCCGTTTGAGAATGTCGCGCCCTGCCCGTTTGCACCCGTGACATCCGCCATCAAACGATCCGAGAAAATCGCAGCGCCCATTGGCGAATAACCAGACGTCAGACCCTTTGCGCAAATGATAATGTCAGGCTGAATGTCAAAGACATCTTTGGATGCAAACCAATGCCCCAAACGACCAAACGCGGTGACCACTTCGTCAGAAATATAAAGGACATCATGCTTGTGACAAACGTCGATGCAGCGCTTGTGATAGCCTTTGGGCGGCACAATCACTCCACCTGACGCGAGCACCGGTTCGGCAATAAACGCAGCCACGTTTTCGGCCCCAAGTGTGAGGATCGCATTTTCCAGATCAGCGATTTTTTCATCCAAGAATTCCGCAACACTTTGACCTGCTTTGCGCACAAGCGGGTTCACGTCAGGCAAGAAATGAGACAAATTATCAGGCTTATCGAGCCAAAGGCGATCGCGCTCTTTGCCACTCACGGCAGCGGCAAGGTATGTGCTTCCGTGATACGCTTTTTGCCTTGAAATGATCTTCTTTTTCTCAGGCTTGCCCAATAGGTTGTTACGAAAGTGGACAAAGCGCAAAGCAGTATCAACCGCGGTCGATCCACCCGTTGTAAAGAAAACATGGTTCAAATCACCCGGCGCGCGCTTTGCAACTTCGCGAGCGAAACGGGTCGCAACTGAATTCGTGTTATTAAACGGTGAAAAGTAGGCCAGTTTGCGTGCCTGATCCGCCATCGCATCCGCGATTTCATCACGACCGTATCCCACCTGAACACACCACATACCTGCGGGCCCGTCGATCAACCGCTTACCAGCCTCATCGGTGACATAGACACCGCTACTCGCCTCAATAAAAGCGCGGTCGTTTTTGCCAAGATCGTCCATACCTTCCCACGGATGCATGAAGTGATCGTTGTCCCAATTCTTGTTGCTCGTATTGTCCAAATCCATCTCCACTGTCTTTCTGCTATCCCGGTCCGGTGCGTATTTCTCAGCTTTCTTCATCTTCCAGATAAACCACGATCAGACACCCATTGGGTGAATAGGATGTGTGTTCAGTGCCTTTGCGCAGCCAAACAAGGTCGCCCTGCCCGTACTTCGTGCCATCATGGTCAACGATGTCACCTTCGATGATGTAAAACTCTTCGTCGCTGGCATGCTTATGGGCGATTGTCGTCTCTCCGGCAGCCATCCGGTAAATGTGAAAGCCTGTGCCAAGCGGTTTTGCATCATTTAGTTGCAGGACTGATCCGTCTGCGACCCCGTCGCTCAACAATGTAACGAATTTGCCGTCGCGGACATTCGCGACCCGCCGGTCTTCTGGTTTGATTGCTGCAAGGTCTGACATGTTCTGATCCACATTCATGTTGAGGTCCTGTCATTGGATTTACGGCCAAGGCCCGTTTGGGTGGACTTAATCTGATCTGCCGCGCGCTTCCCGCTCAAAAAAGCACCGTGGACAGTTGAATAAGTGTTGGTCATCGTGGCCTCACCCGCAAAAAAGACGCGGTCAGCAAGCGGTTCGGACAGCGTTTTGCGGAAATCAGCCCCACCCAATTTTGCATAGCTATAAGACCCGATGGTATTTACGTTGCGCCGCCATGCCGTCTCGTCGGTGCGGCGAATATGTTTGGTCACGTCGTTGCCAAACGTCGCACGCAATCCGGCAAGGCAATAGTCAGTCGCGGCACCCGCACCTTGCATCTCGAGGTCGTCCGCAAACCGCCCAGCAACAAATCCAACCGCAAGGCTCGTGTCACAAAACCCGAACAACAGCGAACAAAACGCATCTTCGCTGGAATTATAATGCGCCATCTGGCCTTGGGTCGCCTCCTGCCACGTAGGATCGAATTCAATCCCAACCTTGTTGAGCAAACCATTGGGCAACATATCAAGCGCCGCCATTTTCGAGGCGGGCAAAGCGGGTACAAACTCAATTGTTCCTGCCGCAAGAACACCCGTGGACACAGTCAGAACCAGATGATTAGCCTGCAACGTACCTTGCGGGGTCGTCACTTTAACCCCAGCACCTGAAAAATCTATGCGCGTAACGCGGCAATTTAAATGAACGGGCACATCGTTGTGCAGGTCCTTAACAAATGCCCCTAAGCCATCTGCAATCAGCCAATCACCCTCTGCGTCCGCATAATTGAAGCTGTCTTTTGCCGACGTAACGTCAGCGTCCGCCCCCAGCATTTGCGCAACAGAATGAACCGCCGTGTCAGACCAGCGTCCCGTAGACATCGCAGACAGGATTGTTTGATCATTCCCTTGCGCACCTGCGGCATTGACCGTTGGCCAAAGTTTGTCTTCATAGTCTCGATACGACTGAACTTGGTCATCTGACAAATCATGGCCAAATGCATGAACCCGAGACGATCGCCAAGGCCTCTTGTGCAGCACTTTGCCCGATTGTTCCGCCAGCCTTGCCAGCGGATTGATCGGCGCAGAATGGAGCCACGATCCGCCACGGTCAAATGGCACGGAAAACGTAGACGTATCGGTCACGCACCGGCCACCGATATAATCTGCCGCTTCCAAAACCACAGTTTCAAACCCATCGCGACGCAGGGATTGGGCCGCCGACAATCCCGCTGCACCAGCCCCTACGACAATAACATCGGGATTTGTTGGTAACGTCATTTAGTAGCCTTCCAGACCGAACGGTCCATGTCTGAGCTGGACAGCGCAATGCCCTCAAATTCGGCAACGCCGATTGGGTCCTCATGGTCAAATTTACTGCACACCCGATAGATTTCGAGCAGCCCCGCAGGTATCATTTCTAAGTTGTAAAAATACATAGCCGCCGCATACCGCACAGCACCCGAACCCGCCGCGCCGACGTCCGTCAACAGAAGTGCCTTTTGGTGATCCAAAACTGACTGATCGACAGGCGCATAAATCATTTTCGCAGCGCGTCTTGCATGCGCGTGTTCACCGCAGACATGTCTTCTTCATGTGGTGCATCTTCCACATTGTAGATTGGAAGCATGCCGCGCAAATGGTCGTGATGACTCCGAACACCGTATTCCAAGTCGGACAAATAAAAGCCCTCAAAAGACGCCGACGCCATCGCCTCGTTTGACCAAATCGTAAGCTGAATATCTTCAACGACAGTCTCACGATCAATGCGCGCAGCAAGATACCGCGCCGCCCGTTGCTGACGATCTTCATTGGGATTGCGGTAGGTCGCACTGCGTAACATCGACTTACCCGTCGACAGCGGAAATTCTTGATAAAACAACACAGTTTCGGGCGTCACAGCAATCACTGCATTGGGGAAAATCCCATAGTACAACCACGTCTTGTGCTGGTCTTCCGGCAAATGTGGCTGCGGTTTCGTGAGCTTTTTGTAGTTGCGAACAGCCCATCTTCGACCTTTTGTTGGCGTGAACCGCCCGTCAGACCGCGACACACCGTCGACAAAAGGCTCATCAACATACGTTGAACCATAAAGATCCTGCA
>JAPKCP010000314.1 GCA_028822885.1 Yoonia sp.
TGCTGGCTCATGTTTTGGTCGCCAAGTTTGATGCTCAGCTTCTTCTAATCGCCAACACTGAATCTTCACCCGAGTGGGCGCGGACATTCCCGAAAGCAAGCTGATTGGTTGGTTTCGGGGTGCCATGAAGGCCCTGCCGCCAATGATTGAACGCATCGAGGGTGATGTCATGGAAAGTGATTACTGCACGCCCTCTCTCGGTAGACTGCTTTGTAAGCTTGTGGCGTCTTTAAAAGAGAACTGCTTGAGCATTTGCGCACGAAGGAATGATACGTCGATCAAAGCATGTGAACCTCAAGCGTAATGACCAAAAATAGAACCTGACGGGCCTCAAGCCACCTAAGCATCCTACGCAGCGTTCTGGTTTTGAACAAACGACCTTTTTTCAACTGGCAAAGTCAGCGTGAAACAACTGCCCTCTTCCAGTTTGCTGGTGACGGTGAGGGTACCACCATGCAATTCAGCCAGATTTTGCGAAATTGCAAGGCCCATGCCAGTGCCGCCTGCGCGCCGCGTAGCTGTAGAATCGACCTGATAAAATGCTTTAAAAATTGTATCGAGTTCGGACTTTGGAATGCCTGCACCGCTATCGGTAACCTCAAATACGACGTTTTCTGCGTCCATCTTGACCGAGAGTCGGACAAATCCATATTTGGTGAATTTGATCGCATTGCCTACGACGTTAAGCAAAATCTGCTGCACTCTGGCCTTGTCGGCACAGACGGTGCCTGGATCTTGCGCAACCTCAAATACTAACCCTTTTGCATGCGAAAGCGTGCTGAGCTGCTGAACGATTGGGCTCACGATGTCGCTGATATCACAAGTTTCGTGGTTGACCGACAGACCCCCGGCTTCAATTTTTGCAAAATCCAGTAATTCGTTGATCAAGAGCATCAGGTGATCGCCTGATTGAATCATTCGGCCCATGAGGCCTGAAAGCTGTGCGAACACTTCATCTAGTAATGTTCTGATCTCAGCGGGCGATTTCACGCCTGTTTCCAATGCTGCCACCAGGATCTTGGATGACTTCAAAAGCTGCACGTTGTCGGCAAGGCGCGCGACACCAAGAACGACCGTCATGGGGGTCCGCAATTCATGACTAAGCACCGCTATAAAATCTGTCTTCGCTTGGCTGGCAGCCTCTGCAGCAACCTTTGCGCGGCTCAGATCAGTCACATCCACACGCAGGCCCACGTAGCTACCATCTTGCATGCGGCGGTCGGAGTACCTGATGACTTTAGTACCCCAGGGCTGCTCATGAATAACTGAGCTGCCTTCGTGACGCGCCTGCGCCCGAATTTTTGTCCACATCGTCGCGCCTTCATGACCGTCCAGGTATCTTTCACGCTGAACAATGCTCCCAAGGATCTTCGAATAGGGTGTGCCGTATTTTAACACTTCCGCGGGCAAGCTGTAGATTTCGCCATATTTTTTGTTACAAAGTATCAGGGTGTCATGCTTATCAAACATCACGAACCCATCATCAAGCGCCTCAATCCCATTGGTTAACTGCGTCTCAGCAAGCTTACGTGTTTCAGCAAGCCACAAGATATACCCAAGCAACCACAACAAACCTGCTCCGGCCAATCCCATTATCGTGCGCTCGAAGGCTTGCGTGGGCGATATCTGTGGCCAGCCCCCTTTGGGCGATGCTTGCAAACGCAATGCGCCGTAAGGAAAATCAAAATTCAGAATAATAGGGTTTTTATCAACGACACCAATATCACCAAAAAATACGTCGTTAACATCAGTGGAAGGAACCGAAAAATCAATCAACAAATCATAGTAAAGCGCGGCTTCTGAGAGGCCCACGTTGTCAATAAACCGCTGATAGTCGAGAACAACTGAAACGATCCCCCAAGAAGCAGCGACTGAGGTGCCTTCGCCTGGAATATATACTGGTGCGCGAAGGATGACACCCAACCCGCCTAACGGCAGTTCCACAGGACCTACCATTATATCCTCACCCTCACCTAAGGTGTCCATAACGGCCGGGAGTAGTGCGACGCTGTCATAATAATCAAATCCCAGAAATCCCTCATTTCCGGCGACAGGGTATATCATAGACACCACTAAGTCGGGTGCAGCAGCAATAGTAATAGCCGCAGAATCGATATCACGAATGTTCCTGACCCAAGATGAGAATTCGGCTTGCGTGATATTTGGGCTTCCGCCAATCAAGGTCGCCAACTCTCGCAGGACCAGAGATTGCTGGATAAGGACCCCCTCTATCGTTCGCCTGAGGGTGAGCATTTCTAGGGTTGCTTCAGATCTATACTCGCCATCAAAACTCTCGTGGGAAAGTCGATCCAGTCGATAACTCGCAAATACGATAACGACCAATGCTGCCCCAAAAGTAAGACACATCAACGGATTAAAGAGTATTGACCGAGCATATGTAGCTTTGGCAAAAAACGTCACAATAAATTTCTCCAGTACTCAGCAGAAAAATAGAAACTCGTGAATTCGTAATTCATAACCTGCTTACCAAAATTGTCAACGTCACTGGCTGTTGAGACAAAACTTAGGCCAATTTGGTATCTTATGAGGCGAGGCATTTTTTGGCCGTCTATCTATATTTTCGGTAATTATGAACATCCCTACAGGACCCAGATCAACGCTGTCTTCCTCTTTTGGGCTGTATCAACAGATCAGGCCATTGGTGTTTTCGTTGAGGCCCTACTCCGGCAATGCTCGAGGTCAGCAAGGAACCCTTGGCGATCGGCTCGGAGGTTATTTCTTTAATCGCGTATCTAACGTCTGCTTCTGCACCTGGTGGATCAAGAGCCTGCACCAGCAGTGACGGTCTGGTTCCCGCCCAAGGTGTCGCAGGGTTCTCAGAAAAGGTGGAAATTCGCATTTGTAGTGAACTAGGTTTTATTGAAGATTTCTGCTTACAAGATATGTTCCATTCAGCGCAGAAGACTGTGGGCGAATACACTACCAATTTGCAAAGTCTTCAAATATTTATAGTGTGACGGCGTGTCTCGCGCCCAGTTGACTAAAAAGGCAAACTTATGATCCCATTAGATGTAGTATTTGTTTTCGTAGGTGTTGCTTCAGCGTTGGCATTGGTCCCCGGTCCGGATAACATTTTTGTTCTAACGCAATCGGCGGTGCATGGGCGATTAGCTGGTTTGATTGTTACTCTTGGACTGGCTTCTGGCCTGATGTTTCACACAACAGCGGTGGCATTCGGTGTCGCTGTCTTATTTCAAACATCGCAATATGCCTTTGTAGCGCTGAAATACGCCGGGGCGTTTTACCTTCTATACCTTGCTTGGAAGGCATTTACCGCGTCTCAGAGTCAATTTGACGGTACAAAAACGCAAACCGAAACCGTGCCTAAACAGTTCTTACGTGGCCTATTTATGAATATTGCCAACCCAAAGATTACAATATTTTTTCTAGCTTTTCTGCCGCAATTTGTAGACCCCGCTAACGGATCAATGATCGCTCAATTCTACCAACTTGGGGCGCTTATGGTTTTAACTACCCTCTTTATTTTTGGCTTTGTGGCACTTGTTGCTGGGACGCTAGGTGATTGGATCAAAGGTTCGCCGAGAACACAGATTTGGCTCAATCGCATCTCTGGCGTGGTCTTTGTCTCACTGGCCCTGAAGCTTATTTCAACGGAGAAATAGCAATCAC
>JAPKCP010000315.1 GCA_028822885.1 Yoonia sp.
GTAATGTAACAGGCATTCACATAAGACCTGCAGCACCATACAAAGGATTTAGTAATGAACACCGCAACCCTGAACGCCCCGTCTTCCATGGGCACATCGGCCTCTGGCTTTTTCGCCCGGACTGAAGCGTGGTTGGATGCACGCGGTCGGACTGCGTGGATCACGGCGATGGTCGGCGGCTATATCGTGTTCTGGCCAGTGGGCCTCGCCATGACCGCATATATGGTCTTCAACAACAAGTTTTCTGGCTCAGGCGGGCGCAAAAGCTGTCGTCGTGGCGGCCATACCGTCCACATGAACCGCTCAACTGGCAACGCAGCCTTTGACACATACAAAGACGAAACATTGCGCCGTTTGGAAGACGAACAAACCAACTTTGAAGAATTCCTAGAGCGTCTGCGCGAAGCCAAAGACAAAGCAGAGTTCGACCAATTCATGAATGAGCGTGGCAACCAGACCAAATCTGGCGATGACGCCACCGCCACACAATAATCTTCAAACGGGTCCCTTCGGGGACCCACTTTATTTTAGGATGTATTTCAAATGAAAATATCTCAGTCAGCGCAACCTGACATGCCTGTCTCGGTCCAATTTCTATCGACACTTTTGTTTGCAGGATTTGCCATTGCGGTCACGATTGTCGCACTCAACGTCTTTTGGCTAGCAGGTGTTGCCCTTGCGATCATACTTGGCTGGCGCGGCGGCTTCGCCCCCGGATTGGGTCAAAACCTTGATAGAGCAGCCATAGGTGATGCGATTAAAACGCTCGGGCCAGAGGCAAAACAACGCCAAAGTGGCAATGACAGCTTTGATAAATACCGAAACGAAATGCTGGACCGGTTAGAGCAAGAGCAGGAAAGCTTTGAAGACTTCCTAGGCCGCCTACGCGCCGCCAAAGATTCAACCGAGTTTGATCAATTTATGGATGACCGGGCGGATCGTATTGCGGCCCCGGCAGCGGCCTGATCTTCGCGATGCTTCTTCCTAAAAGATCGGGCATTGTGCCCGATTAGCCGCCAAAGACACCTTTACCAGAATTAACTGTTGTTCAACTCTCCTGTTCAGGGGGCTTGGTTTGTGCGGACAGGCTTGCTAACATTACATGTACAAATTTTTGCTAGAGTATCATGCGTCACACGCTTCCAATCGCACCGCAGTTTTATGTGACTGCTCCCCAGCCTTGCCCTTATCTTGAGGGTCGGATGGAACGGAAGCTGTTCACTGCTTTGCAAGGTGACACGGCGACAAAACTGAATGATAGCCTCTCAAAACAAGGATTTCGTCGATCCCAGAACGTGCTTTATCGCCCATCTTGCGCGGAATGCTCTGCGTGTATGTCCGCGCGTATCCGTGTGGCTGATTTTGCGCCCACCAAATCGCAGCGTCGTGTCGGTGGGCGCAACACCCATCTTGATCGCCGCGCAACATCGCCTTGGGCAACTGAGGCGCAATATGACCTTTTTCGCCGATACCTTGACAGCCGCCATGCGACCGGCGGCATGGCTGATATGGACATGTTTGAATTTGCGGCGATGGTCGAAGAAACGCCAATTCGGTCGCGCCTGATTGAATACACAGACAAAACCACTGCGGATCTACGCGCTGTTTGCCTTACAGATATCCTCGATGACGGTCTTAGCCTTGTCTATTCGTTCTTTGATCCAGATTTTGACCGCGATTCCCTTGGGACTTTCATCATTCTTGACCACATCGCAATCGCGCGTGATCTTGGCCTGCCTTATGTTTACCTTGGGTATTGGGTGCGCGGCAGCCCCAAGATGGACTACAAAGCGAAGTTTAAGGGCGTCGAAGTGTACCACGGTGGTGAATGGACAAATCTGTCGGATCCTGCTGCATATGATAGCGCGCTTCATCCCCTATCGACCGATCCCATTGCCGAACAAGTTGCACGTATCAATTTGCCGGATAGCCGCCCAACAACTTAACCAGCGTTTGGTATGTTGATTGAAAGGTTAATAAGAAGAAAGCCCCGAACATGCGCGTTGCATACTCGGGGCTCTTGAAGATTTCATCTAAGGTGACGTGCCGATTAATTTAGCAGGTTTGGCACGATCGTGACGACCGCCGGGAACGCTGCAAGTAATGCAAGTCCAACCACCTGAATTCCGATGAACGGCATGACGCCTCGATAAATCTGTCCGGTCGTGATCTCTTTGGGCGCGACGCCTCTTAAGTAGAACAATGCAAAGCCAAATGGCGGTGTCAGGAATGACGTCTGCAAGTTCACAGCAATCATAATCGTGACCCACTTAGGATCGAATGTGCCGCCGTAGATAACGGGTCCAACGATTGGGATAACGATGTAAATGATCTCCAAGAAATCAAGTACGAAGCCCAACACAAACAGCACAAGCATCACGATGATGAAGACTTTCCATTCATTGTCAAAGGACCGCAGGAACTGCTGAATGTAATGCTCTCCACCAAAGGAAATCAGCACAAGGTTCAGAAGCTGCGACCCAATCAGAATGGTAAAGACCATCGATGTGACCTTCGCCGTCTCACGCACCACTGGCGACAGAACACCACCAGTGAACAAGATGACGCACGACCAGATCAACCCAAACATCGCAAACAAGAAGGCTGCAAAGGCAACGATATAGGCCACGTAGTTTTCGAACAAGACGACTTGTTGGCCAAGACGCATGTCAAAGTTCGTTCCAACAAGCAGCATGATCGCGATAGCAGCAGAGGTATAAAGAACCATAGACCCCGACTTGCCTTGCTCTTGCAGTTTGCGGAACGTGGCCAGCAAGATCGCACCACCGGCACCAAGTGCCGCAGCCGGCGTTGGGTTCGTGATCCCACCAAGGATCGACCCCAGCACCGCGATGATCAGGACAAGCGGTGGAAACACCACTTTGACGATCTCATTGGCGAACAACCGACTTGATGCGTGCCGTAAACCGTAGAAGACGGCGACCATTGGCAATGCGATTAGAACAACCGTTGTTCCCGGTGTGGAAAGCGGCCCAATCAAAAGGATATCAACCAAAAGGACCCCAAGGATACCTGCAGCCCCAGCGATTAGCGGTGCCGGGTTCGCTGATGGTGCAACACCGCGCGCAAAGGCGAGCGTTATTCCAGCAAGCAAGGCGATAAGGCCAATACCTTTACCGATCGGTGCAGCCGCAGCGACCTTTGCTTCAACAGCCGCAGCGCGTTCCTCAGGTGACAATTCGCGGGCGGCTTCGACGCCACCAGCTTCATCAATTGCGGCCTGTTGGGCCAACGCTGCTGCCCATGCCTCTGCACCGTGCAGTTCCAACATTGAAGCTGCACACTCGTCACCAACATTCGTACGCAGTGACGCCGTCTGACCTGAGTCTGTGTAGCTATCCACAATTACTTCTTGCGCGCCACGAATGTTGACTTGGCCCAAACCAATGAACACAGCGATTAACGCGACAGGCGCGCCAAGGAACCAGAACAAGGCCTCATTGCGTGTGATGGCTTCACCTGTTTGCGTGCTCCCCATCGCGACAGGTGGTGCCTTAGATGGGTTCAGCAGCGCAAAGATAAAAGCGTAGAGTGCGTAAAGGAACGCCAACAAAATGCCCGGCAACAAAGCCGCTTGGAACAACGTTCCAACTGAAACGACCGCAGGTTCGCCCAAGAACGT
>JAPKCP010000316.1 GCA_028822885.1 Yoonia sp.
TCGATGAGCGACCGCACGATGGGGTCGATCTTCCATTTGTGGTTCCAGACGCGGGTGGCGATATCGACCATGTTCTTGTTCCCTTTAGCTTATAGGGGTTTAGAGCAAGTGCTAGAGACTACTGCAAGCTTGAAGCGCATCAAATCGGATGATCTTACGCTATTTGAAACATGAAATTAGTCGCGTTACCCTCCAGTCACTCGTGATCTGGATAACAATTAAACTCTCCGTTTCTTGACCATCGCTTCATCATGCAGTCGCTTACTGACCTCTTGTGATACGCCAAGGAACTCTTCGACTTGGTGAAGCAACGCGTCTTCTGCTTCTGCCTCAACCCCGTCTGCGAACACGACCGCCCAAAGGGCTGCGACTGTTGCTTCGCGTTCTGCCAAGCTAATCGCATCGTGCAAAATTGTGGAAAGCGCTGCGGTGTCTGGCATTGCCGCTTCCAGTTTCTCGCATTCGGCCCGCAATTTGGCTGCCTGCACTGGATTCAAATTATATCGGTGCGCCAACACATCGTCGATTTGTTCGATTTCCTCAAACAAATATGCTTTGTCAATTTTGGCTGCCCGCACCAGCAATGCCCCCATAGCATGTTGCACGTCCGCTTCGGGGAGTTTGGTGACGTGAACTTCTGGTTGGAAAAGCGATAAAATGCGGTCGAACATGGATTAGGCTCCGAAAAAATTTAATCGAGTTTAGCGAGGTCATGCGATGGGGGCTAGCCCCCAAACCCATAGGATATAGAAAGACCCAAAGTAGCGCACGAACGGTTGACCTCATCAATGCCGCAGAAGAGTATCACCGTGAAAAAGGAGAGTTGCGATGACGGGTACGTTTCAGTTGCGCGTTGTCGCAATGGTTGTCGGCGCGATGATTTTGATTGTTGGTGGAGATGTGGCTGGTCGCATGCTCACGGCAGCTGGTTTCTCTCCGTTTTTCGTTGCTTGGGCCCGCTTTGCGTTAGCCGCAGTTGTGTTGGCCCCAGTTTGTGGTTTGCAGCGCGGTGAAATGCAATTGCTACTACGGCCTGCGCTAATTTTACGGGCTTGTTTGATTGCCGGTGGCATCGCCTGCATTTTAACAGCCCTTAAGACTGAGCAATTGGCGACTGTTTTTGGTGGCTTTTTTGTTGGACCGATTGTGTCTTATATTCTGTCCGCCATCATACTGCGCGAGCGCGTCACTATCCCGCGCACAGTGTTGTTGTTCGTTAGCTTTGGCGGCGTCCTTTTGGTCGTGAAACCGGGATTTGGGATGACCCCAGGGCTTGCCTTTGCCCTGCTTGCCGGTGTGTTTCATGGCAGCTATCTGGTCGCGACGCGCTGGTTAGCTGGCGGTTATCGCCCTCGTTTCTTGTTGTTTTCACAGTTGATCATTGGCTCACTTGTTTTGTCACCGCTTGCGATATCTTCGCTTCCGTCAGTCACACCATCTTTAGCCGGGCTCATTGTGATCAGTGCAATGGGATCGGCAATCGGAAATCTGTTGCTGGTGTACGCAAACCGCATTGCGCAGGCCTCAGTCATCGCACCACTGATTTATTGCCAAATTATCATCGCAACGGCATTTGGGTTTCTGTTCTTCGGCGAATGGCCAGATGGCACAGCGTTGCTTGGCCTTGGCGTGATTATTGCGGCTGGCGCAGGGTCAATCTGGGCGGCTGGCCGTTCCCAGTGATGTTTATAGCGCCAATGTGAGTTTACCGAAGACTGGAATCGGGCAATGCAAAGAGGCACGTCATATTTGGAGTATCGTCATGCGTTTACTGCTCACCGCCCTTCTCTCATTTTGGTCGATCACTGCCGCAGCTGAATCTGTGATGCCCGCGACGGTCAGGTCGTTATGGAAAGTGACAAGGCGTTTGATATCTTACTGGATGATCTTAAGGTCGCGGTCAGTGCCAACAAGATGGGCGTCGTCACACAGGCGGGACCAACCGGCGCTGCTGCCAGTCGCGGAATTACAACTCCGAACAACCGCATTGTCGGTGTTTTCAACAATGCCTTTGCCGTTCGTATTCTTGCCCTGTCACCTTCTGCAATGATCGAGGCGCCGATCCGATTTTATCTGACAGAGGATGCGGCAGGCGTTGCCACCCTGTCCTAATAAAACGCCTTCATTCGTGTTTTCACCTTATGTCGAAACAGCTGGCGATGATCTTAGCGCTGCCAGTGCTGAGCTTGACGCCATTTTTCTGGCGATTGCCGAAGCGGCCCACTAAGATATAACGAACAGCCGAAGGATACCCCATGACAAAGACTTTGCGTGCCGCTGATGTGCTTGCCCAACGTTTGTATGAGGCAGGCTGCCGTCACGCCTTTGGCATGCCCGGCGGCGAGGTTCTGACATTGATTGATGCCTTGGAGGCTGCGGGCATTCAGTTCCACCTCGCCCGGCATGAAAATGCAGCAGGTTTCATGGCCGAAGGTGTTCACCATGTAGACGGCGCACCCGGAATTTTGGTCGCCACTGTTGGCCCCGGTGCGATGAACGGTGTGAACGTGGTCGCCAATGCGGATCAAGATCGTGTGCCGCTGATCGTGTTAACCGGCTGTGTCGACGCGGCTGACGCGCAGACGTATACCCACCAAGTCCTAGATCATCGCAAAGTCTTTGAGCCCATCACCAAGGCCACGTTTACGCTTGATGCAAAAGTCGCTGGTGTGATTGCTGAAAAGGCGATCGGGATTGCCACCGAAGGCCGTGCGGGTCCGGTCCATATCGATGTGCCGATTTCGGTGGCTGATGCACCGGCTGTGCCTGCCACCTTGCGTCGCGCTGTGGCCAGTCATGTTATCCCCACGGGGCCAGATCTTGATAAGGCCCGCGGTTGGCTAGCTGAAGCAACGCGCCCAGTCATGATTGTTGGCCTTGATGTACTCAAAGACAAATCGAGCGAGACAGTGCGCGCCTTTGCTGAAATTCACAGTATTCCGGTGATCACGACATACAAGGCAAAGGGCGTTTTGCCCGAAAGCCATCCAATGTCTCTGGGTGCTGCTGGCCTGTCCCCATTAGCTGATAAACACTTGCTGCCCTTCGTAGACGAAGCTGATTTGGTGATTTGCGTCGGGTATGATCCGATTGAAATGCGCCCCGGATGGCAAGACGTTTGGGACCCGATGGTCACGAATGTAATCGACATTACCGCTGCCCCAAACCACCATTTCATGCATCAAGCAACGCTAAGCTTTATTGCCGAAACTGGTGCGACTTTAGCCACTTTGTCTGAAGGCATCGCGCCCTACGCAACTTGGCCAGACGGCGAAGTCGCTGCCGTAAAAGGTGCGTTGGCGAATGCGTTCCCACGTGATGAAACTTGGGGTCCAGGCGCTGTGATTGCCGCGTGCCGCGATATGCTGCCTGCGGATACTATCGCGACAGTGGACAGCGGCGCCCACCGGATTTTATTGTCTCAAATGTGGGAATGCGCAGAACCACGCACATTACTTCAGTCCTCTGGTCTGTGCACAATGGGCTGCGCAGTGCCGTTGGCCATTGGTGCAAAACTAGCCGCCCCAGACCGCACAGTTGTTAGTTTTTCGGGTGATGCAGGCTTGCTGATGGTCGCCGGTGATCTGTCGACAGCCGCTGAAAATGCCCAAAACACGATCTTTGTTGTGTTCGT
>JAPKCP010000317.1 GCA_028822885.1 Yoonia sp.
GGTCTCAACCGGTGTTTCAGCAGCGTCAGCAACAGGGGCTGCATCAGCCTTCACAGGCTTCACTTTGGCCCGCTCGCCTTTATCCGCTTTATAGCCAAGTCCCGCCATCAGATCAGCGAACTGTACAAGCGTCATACCCGTGATCGACAGCATATCAGCGGTGCCTTCAAAGCCACCACGGCTGTCTTTATCTCGTAGCATGTCGGCAAGACGTTCTAGCATATCAATGCGAATCGCCCGATCACCCGCAGCGCGGTACCCAGCCATCGCGTAATATCCCGGTGTCGCCGCTTTATCAGACGGCACCGTAACAAGACCCGGTGGTGGCGACTCAGGAAATTCAGCCAGATCTTTTGCAAGTGACCAAAGCACCAAACGTAATCGTGTGGGCGCAGGCTTTAACAGCAAAGGCATAAAGATCGTGAACTGACCAAAACGGATACCGTGCTTACGCAGGGCACCCCGTGCATCTTGGTCAAGGTCTTTGACTTCAGCAGCCACATCGCCGCGCGGAACAATCCCGAAACCTTCAACAAGCCGGAACGCAAAGCCTTTGGCGATGCCTTCTAATGTCTCGTCATTCTTAAGACCCAACAACGGTTCAAACGCTGCCGCAACCTTACGGTCGATAAAGTGCTGTAACCGGCGTTCGACCTTAGCAGCAGCGTCTGCGCCTGCTTCTTCATCGACAAACACGGCGACACCCGGCTTGAGGATATCAGACCCAACAACCAATTTTCCAACCGCTTGGTCGCCCCACATCAGGCCGCCCTGCTCTGTGAAATCGATCTCTGTGTCAGGGGCGTTATAAAACTTATCTGCCCGCAAATTGAAATGCGGGACAAGCGCCGCGACACTGGCAAGACGCAATGTCTTTGCCTCGTCAGGGCTGCCAGCTTTATCCATGCGGAACCGGAAGCCTTCCAGTTTCCCCACAAATTCGCCTTCTACTGTTACTTCACCGTTTTCGTTGACCTCGGCCACAAGGCTCTCCTTCTGTTTCAACCGGCGCAGCAATATACTCGTGCGCCGGTCGACAAATCTTTGTGTCAATGCACCGTGTAGCGCATCAGATAGGCGATCTTCTACAGCGCGTGTTACCTCGCGCCAATGGCTTTCGTCACGCACCCACCCTTTGCGTTGGGCAACATAGGTCCATGTTCGGATAAACGCGAGGCGTTTGGACAGTGTATCGATGTCACCATCGTGGCGATCAATACGGGCAACTTGCAAGGCTAACCAGCTTTCATCAACATGCCCTGTTTGATGCAAGTCACTGTAAATGCGCGTTAAAAGCGCGGCATGTTCACCGCGACTGATCCCCCGAAAATCCGGTATGCGACAGACATCCCAAAGCAAACGAACCGACGGTCCATCCATTGCACGTGCCGCAATCAGCGGGTCATCGCCCAGCGCTTTAAGTGCGGCCAAATCGTCACTTTCACGCACCCGGGTCAACCAAGTGTCTTCTGTCCGTGTCTCCAATGTCTGAATCAGGCGTTTCACAGACCCGAATTGCAAGTCACTGCTGCGCCACTGTAATTTTTTCACAGGCTGAAATTTGTGATCCATAATCGCTTGGGCGACACCGTCATCCAAAGGCGGGGCCTCACCGGTCACACCAAAAGTCCCGTTCGCCGTATGCCGCCCTGCCCGACCCGCGATCTGAGCAAGCTCTTCTGGAAATAGATACCGCATCCGCTGGCCGTCAAACTTGCTGATCGCCGAGAATGCGACGTGGTTGATATCAAGGTTTAGACCCATCCCAATCGCGTCAGTCGCAACGAGGTAATCAACATCACCGTTCTGATACATCTCAACTTGGGCATTACGGGTTCGGGGGCTAAGGGCACCCATGACGACCGCCGCGCCACCCTTTTGGCGGCGCAAAAGTTCCGCAATCGCATAGACATTTTCAACCGAAAACCCAACAATCGCGGCCCTTGCAGGCATCCGACTTAGCTTTTTCGAACCTGAGTAGGTAAGCTGCGATAGCCGCTCTCTGTACATGAACTGCGCGTCCGGAACCATCTCAGCGATGGCAGATCGCATCGTCTCGGCCCCTAGGAACAACGTCTCGCGCAGGCCACGCGCATGTAAAAGCCGGTCAGTGAATATATGTCCACGCTCAGTATCGCCACACAATTGGATCTCATCAATCGCAAGGAAATCGCAGCCCATACCTTCAGGCATCGCCTCAACCGTGCACACCCAGTATTGGGTGCGCGGCGGCACGATCCGTTCCTCACCTGTCACCAACGCCACGACGCTGGGGCCTTTCACAGCAACGATTCGGTCATAGACTTCGCGTGCAAGCAGCCGCAAAGGCAGGCCGATCACGCCTGTCCGATGGCACAACATTTGCTGGATAGCATAATGGGTTTTGCCAGTATTGGTCGGGCCAAGAACGGCCGTAATCCGGGAGTTTTGCATTTGAATTTCCCCGGTGGGGTCCTGCGATTAAATCGCCTGACCCTCAATTTCTATTGCAAGCCGCGCAAGCGCGTTCGTTGCATCAGGCTCTAGCGGATAAATAGCAAGGGCCGCGTTATAGGCGGCAATTGCTTCGTTTTGACGACCAAGCACTTCCATCAATGTGCCAACACCAAACATAGCCCGAAAGTGGCGCGGGTTCAGAACAAGCGTTTGTCGCAAATCGTCTAAGGCTGGACCCAACAGGCCAGCCCGAAAATAAGCCGTCGCGCGCCGATGATAGCCTTCGGCGAAATCAGGCGCATGATCGACCAATGCTGTCAGATGCTCAATCGCCACGCGGTCTTCGCCCTCGTCTAGGGCATCCCCGCCGCGACGCAGCAGCAAATCCATGGCAGGCGACCCACTTTTTTCGAATCGCGCGATCACACGGTTAGCAACGCGGGTATGATTACCCTCACCTGCGTCAATCAGCTCTTGAAAAAGGCCGTCTAAGGCCGTCTCTTGCGCAAGAGTTCCAGTGGTTAACGTCAACGTCACGGCAAATGCCGCAACGGTACGTTTGATGAGATGTGTCAGCGTCGCCATACGGTGAATGTAACGTGTCAGACGGCATTCGCCAGAGGCACAGGCGAAATGAAAAGGAATAAAGTTATGAGCGATGTAGTGAACGAGGCCGTAGCCCAGTTGAATGCGAAAATGGCAGGCGGCTTTGACAGCGGCACGGCGAAGTTCGTGATTGAGGGCGAAGGCGCTATTATGATCGACGGCGACGGAGCACGTGCAGGCGACGACGACGCAGATGTAACCCTCACCGCGTCAACAGAGACGTTCAAAGAAATCCTTGACGGCGAACAGAACCCAACAGCCGCATTCATGACCGGCAAGCTGGCTGTCGACGGCGATATGGGCATGGCAATGAAGCTGGCAGGCGTTCTGTAAATGGACATCGCACCGTTCCACGCAGACGTCGCCTATGGCCCCGAAGGCGGAGCAGCCCATTGGGTCACAACATCCGATGGGTTGAAAATCCGCGTGGGTCATTGGACTGGCAAAGATGTCAAAGGAACGGTGCTTATTTTCCCGGGTCGCACGGAATATATTGAAAAATACGGTGATGCGGCACACGAATTTCTAAAACGTGGCTATGCGACTGTGGCGATTGATTGGCGCGGCCAAGGTCTTGCTGATCGTATG
>JAPKCP010000318.1 GCA_028822885.1 Yoonia sp.
TAGACACCAAATTTCACACGCTCTGCCAGATCGCGAAGGTGGGCGTTGCAAGGGGTCAATTCGGACCATGTGTTGCAGATACCAATGACAGGGCGACCATCGAGAGGGCCTGCGGGCAAGCCTTGGTTTTTCGTCAATGAGCGGTGGTAAATCGCATCTTTGGACGTGCCGCCAAACCATTCCTGAGAACGGAGCTTGCAGGGCCATTCGGCGGGCTGAAATGTCATGAAAACTCACTTTGGTAGAAATGACAGAATGCGTTTTAAATAGGCTAAGATGGCTACGATCTCAAATAACAAATGGCACCTAATTGAGACGCCAAACGGCTTTTTTCGCAATACATCGCTGGTGTCTCAATATGTGACACCAACGCCTGCAAAAAAGGTCGCTTTTGTCCAAATAGTGAGACCAATTCAGGCTTGATCGTACGCCCGTCTCCTGCCAGCTTGAGGCAAGGAGGACGTCATGCGCAATACAATAGATCACTGGCAAGAACGGATTGATATGGCGGCGGCATTTCGGTGGGCGGCGCGCTTGAACATGCACGAAGGGGTGGCAAACCACTTTTCCGTTGCGATTAATGACGATGGCACAAAGTTCCTAATGAACCCAAATCAAGTCCATTTCAGTCGGGTAAAAGCGTCCGATATGATCGTGGTTGATGCCAATGATCCGGACTCCTTGACCGGTCCTGATGCGCCTGATGTGACGGCTTGGGGGTTACACGGTGGGTTGCATCGTTTGGTGCCACATGCCCGGTGCGCGATGCATGTCCATTCTATTTTCGCGACTGTGCTGGCGTCATTGCAGGATAGCCGCTTGCCCCCAATTGATCAGAACTGTTGCACCTTCTTTAACCGTTATATCATCGACGATGGGTATAGTGGGCTTGCGTTTGAAGACGAAGGCGAACGGTGTGCGGCACAATTTACAGACCCGAAGAAGAAAGTCATGATCATGGGCAATCATGGTGTACTGATTATTGGGGACACCGTCGCGGATACATTCAACCGAATGTTTTATTTTGAACGGTCCTGCGAGACATACATACGGGCACTTCAGACAGGTCAGCCGTTGCGTATCTTATCCGATGAAATTGCAGAGAAGACAGCGCTTGAATTAGAAGCCTATCCTGAGCAAGATCAGCGGCACTTGGCTGAGTTGAAGGCCATTTTGGACGAAGAAGGTTCACCCTATGCGAGCTGACTCTGTCGTGGATAACAAAAAGCAGTGGAAAAGCACGCGACGCCTTGCGCCAAGGGTCTGAAGGGGATTTCACCCTTTCCAAAACCCTAATTTGAGGCGTCAAAATGACAGTCTACGGCACAACAGACGAACACCAGATGATTGCGGACACGGTCCGCACCTTTGTCGAAAAAGAGATTTTCCCACACGAAGAACTGGTGGAACGCACCGGCGAAGTTCCAGCAGAAATTGCGGCTGAGATAAAGCGCAAGACAATTGAGTTGGGCTTTTACGCCTGCAACTTCCCTGAAAGTGTCGGCTGTGCGGGGTTGAATCACCTCGAGTTTGCGATTGTGGAGCGGGAATTAGGACGGGGGTCAATGGCCCTTAACCACTTCTTTGGCCGCCCACAAAACATCCTGATGGCTTGTGAAGGCGAACAGGTTGAAAAGTACCTAATGCCCGCGGTCCGAGGCGAAAAGATGGACGCTTTGGCGATGACTGAACCCGGTGCCGGGTCAGATGTGCGGGGCATGAAATGCACGGCCGTGCGCGATGGTGGTGATTGGGTGGTGAACGGGACAAAGCACTTTATCTCTGGCGCGGAACATGCCGACTTTATCATCGTGTTCATTGCAACTGGTGAAGATCAAACCCCGCGTGGCCCCAAGAAACGGATCACTGCGTTTTTGGTCGATCGTGGCACACCCGGCTTTACGATTCGGGACGGATACAAGTCTGTCTCGCACCGTGGCTACAAAAATATGATCCTTGATTTTGATGATTGCCGTCTGCCGAACGCCCAAGTCTTGGGCGAGGTTGATGGTGGTTTTGAGGTGATGAACACATGGCTCTATGCAACACGAATAACAGTGGCCACGATGTCTGTGGGCCGCGCCCGCCGAGTGTTCGACTATGCCCTGAACTACGCTGCTGAACGTGAACAATTTGGCCAAAAGATCGGTAAATTCCAAGGCGTCAGTTTTCAGCTTGCTGATATGATTACAGAAATTGACGCTGCGGATTTACTGACGTTAGCGAGTGCGGATCGATTGGATAAAGGCCTTTCTGCAAATCGTGAAATCGCGTCAGCGAAACTATACGCCTCAGAGATGCTGTCGCGCGTGACTGATGCAGCCATCCAAATTCATGGTGGAATGGGCCTGATGGATGACTTTCCCCTCGAACGGTTCTGGCGCGATGCACGTGTCGAACGAATCTGGGATGGGACATCTGAAATTCAGCGACACATTATCAGTCGGGATTTGCTGCGGGCATTGGGGGCCTAGCGGGATGTCTGCGTCCCAGACTGTAAGTGAATGCATCAAAGGGGCCGCTTGACTATGACCAGCAAACTTGCGCGCCTCTTCAACCCATCATCACTAGCCGTGATCGGCGGCGGCGCGTGGAGTGCGGCTGTCATAGATCAGGCGCAAAAGTTTGGTTTCAGTGGTGCGATTTGGCCTGTTCACCCATCAAAGTCCACCTTTGCCGGGCTCGCTGCCTATCGCGGCGTACCAGATTTACCCGCAGCGCCCGATGCAGCCTTTGTTGGCATCAATCGCGATGCGTCTATCGGTGCGATTGAACGACTTCGCAAAGCTGACGCAGGTGGCGCCGTTTGCTTTGCATCTGGCTTTGCAGAGGCACATGCCGAGGATGGCTTGGCGGTAGATGCGCAGGCGCGATTGCTACATGCGGCCCGCGACATGCCGATCCTTGGCCCCAACTGCTATGGCTTTATCAATGCGTTGGATGGTGCAATCGTCTGGCCTGATCAGCACGGATTATCCCGCGTAAAGTCTGGCGTTGCCATTCTGACCCAATCTTCAAACATCGCGATCAATCTGACATTCCAATCTCGTAGCCTTCCAATTGCCATGATGATCACCTGCGGAAATATGGCCCAAACGTCGCAAGCCGCGATCATCGATGCCTTGCTAGATGACGACCGCATTACGGCGATAGGACTTCATATCGAAGGCTTTACGGACCTGCCCGGTTGGCAGGCCGTTTCCCAAAAGGCCTACGCCAAGAACATTCCGATTATTGCACTGAAGGCTGGGCGCTCTGACGCTGCGCGCGCCGCGACACAGTCCCACACTGCATCTCTTGCGGGTGAAGACACAAGTGCAGAGGCATTGTTGGCGTTCCTTGGCATTGGCCGCGTTAATACACTTCCAGAACTGCTTGAAACGTTGAAGCTAGCCCATGTTTGCGGCCCGCTTGCTGGACCAACTGTAGCTTCAATTAGCTGTTCTGGCGGCGAAGCATCGCTTGCGGCGGATTTGGGTGAGGCGCATGGATTGGTGTTTCCACCACTAAGCGATGATCAAACGACAAAGCTGCGCGAGGCTCTTGGCCCAAAGGTAGCCCTTGCTAACCCTCTTGATTATCACACTTATATTTGGCGTGATGAT
>JAPKCP010000045.1 GCA_028822885.1 Yoonia sp.
TGGGATCGTTGAGTTTACTGATGGCGGCACCACCATTAAAGACATTGCTTTAAGCACACGTCGATGGATTTCATAAGTCTTTAAAACCAATCACGATTTAGCAATATTAGAGGAAAAGGCGGCTATTAATTGAGCCGTCCCATCGCTGCTGCTACATCTGCCATCCGTGCTGAAAAACCCCACTCGTTGTCGTACCACGCTAACACACGTACCGTCTTGCCACCGACGACTTTGGTCTGGTCGGGCGCAAAAATGCAGCTTTGTGTGGTGTGGTTAAAGTCGATGGAAACCTTTGCTTCGGCATCATACGCCATGACCATGCCCATGTAGCCGCCAGCGGCCTCGGCCATGATTGCGTTGATGTCTTCTACGGTGACAGATTTCCCAGCTTCGAATGTCAAATCAACGGCGGAGACGTTCGGGGTCGGGACCCGCATCGCGGTTCCGTCAAGCTTGCCTGCAAGCTCGGGAAGCACTTCACCCAAGGCTGCTGCCGCGCCCGTCGAAGTGGGGATCATCGCCATCGCCGCAGCGCGTGCACGGTAAAGGTCGGGGTGGCGGCGATCCACTGTCGGCTGGTCGCCTGTATAGCTGTGGATCGTTGTCATGATCCCGCGTTCGATGCCAACGGCGTCATTCAGAACTTTTGCAAGTGGCGCAAGGCAGTTTGTTGTGCAGGACCCGTTTGAGATCATCCGCTCGTTTGCAAGCATATCGCGATGGTTCACACCGTAAACGACTGTGCGATCGACGCGCTTGGCAGGGGCTGAGATCAAGACTTTTTTAGCACCGCGCCGCAAATGGACGTCTGCCTGTTGTCCATCGTTGAACTTGCCGGTGCATTCCAAAACAACATCGCAGCCAGACCAATCCAGCGTTTCAGGATCATAGGATGACATCACATCAATCGGGCCGCGTCCAAGGTCGAGCGTCTTGTCTTTGACGGTCACAGGGCTGCCAAAGCGGCCATGGATGCTGTCGTATTTCAGCAGGTGAGCGTTTGTCTCAATCGGGCCTGTTGCGTTGATACGTACGACTTGGACGTCGTTGCGCGCAGCCTCGGTGATATGTGCTAAAGTGCAGCGTCCGATACGCCCAAATCCGTTGATCCCAATCGTGACAGTCATAACGCAACCCTTCCGCTTCACTGAGTGTGCTATATCGGGTGTGCTGTTGTCGAAAAAGTGTAAAGCCGATGTAAATCAGCATGTTAACGGTAACTGTTGGCGCTATCATTTTGATAAGGTTGATTTAGCGCTAACGGTTTGTGTCAGCATTGAGGCTGCTTGCGCTAACGGCTTTTACCAGGGTTGCGTTTAAGAATCAGCGAGTCGCCATTAATGCGTTGTTCGATCTGCTGAAGCGTATAACTTTGTCGAATGCTGCTTTCGTCCTCCGCCACAAACCATGGATCGCTGCGCACGCAGTTGCGACCACACACCTGACGGGCGGTTTGGTCGTCAACTTCGACATGCCAAATCCGACCTCCCGGCGTGGCGATGTAGCCATCAAGCCCAAGGTCAAAGTTCAACTTGAGATCGTCGCTGGATGGAATTTCATTGTCATATCCAACGTCATAGGCGCCGTGCGTGTGATACACAGCGAAGATCCCAGCATTCGCGTCGGGTTCATTCATGCCACAGCTAGCGCGATCACCGGGCGTCGGGGGTGTTGCTTGCAATGACCCATTTGAAGCGGTGTAGAAATAGCCGCAAAACTCGCGGCGTTCCGCGAACGATTGGGGTTGTAGGCTGTTCAGAAACGCCTTCGCGAACGCATTTGCAGTGGGCTGACTAGGTGGTGCAAAGTTTGGGCTAGTTGCACATGCCATCAATGTGGAGAAACTAGCGATGGCAAGCAAACGTGGTATCAAAATCTGCGTCCCTGTCTTGTTGAAAGTTTAATAAAGGATGCAGGCAAGGCCTCAGGATGTCGAGGATAAACAGGCGTTAATCCTATCCACCACCACGTTGGGTCAGTGTGGCTACCGTGTAACGTTGGCGCACATTGGCTTCGTTGCGCGGCACGAATTGTGGGTCCGCAGTCACACAGCCTAAGCCACAGACTTGGCGCGCGTCTCGGGTGATTTGGTTGACATGCCAGACCCGGCCACCGGGTGTTGAGATATAGCCGTCCAGACCCAGCGCAAAGTCAGCCATGAGGTCCAAGGGTGACGGAACTTCGCGATCAAAATGGGGGCCGTATGCCCCGTGGGTATGGTAGGATGCAAACACGCTTGAGCCGCGATTTGGTTCTGGCATTCTGCAGCCAGAGAACGTGCCGCGCCGGGGCGGGGACGCATGAAGGCGTCCGGCGCTATCGCGAAAGAAGTATCCGCAATATTCGCGGCTATCCGCAATTGACCGGGCTTGTATCGTATCCAGATAATTGCGGGCAAAAACGTCCACGTCAGATTGGGCTTGGGGGGGGCTTGCGTTGCGTGACACCTGTGAGTTTGGGGTCACTTGCAGTGTTGTCGGGTCTGTGCAGGCCAAGAGTACTGCAAATGTTGTCAGTGCTAACGTTGCGCGAAACATGACCACACCTACTATTTGATAAAAAAGCTGTGTTAGGCGGGCAGCGTGCACCCGCCTAACACGATTGGATTAAAGCATGTCTTTGACGGCTTTGGCTACAGCTTCTGCTGTGATGCCGAACTCTTGGTAAAGTGTTTCGGCTGGGGCAGAGGCCCCAAAACCGTGCATGCCAACAAAGGCTGATTTTTCACGTTTGCCGCGCTCACCGAACAACCAGCGATCCCAGCCAAAGCGGATGCCCGCTTCAACAGCCACACGGACCGGACCTGCGGGCAGGACGCGCTTGCGATAGCTTTCGTCCTGTTCCTCGAACAGTTCCCAGCATGGCATGGACACAACACGGGTGCCGATGTCTTCGGCTTGCAACAGATCACGGGCTGCAAGGGCCACTTCAACCTCAGAGCCTGTTGCCATGATGATTGCGCGACGCTTCCCAACTGCATCTTCCAGAACATAGCCACCTTGCGCAGACAGGTTCTTGGTCTTGTGCTCTTTACGCACAGTTGGCAGGTTTTGACGCGACAGGCACAGCACGTGCGGTGTTGTCTTTGATGTCAGTGCCAATTCCCACGCCTCTGCCGTTTCCACCGTATCCGCGGGGCGGAAGACGTTGGTGTTTGGCGTAGCACGCATCATAGCAAGATGTTCAACGGGCTGGTGTGTTGGACCATCTTCGCCAAGACCAATGCTGTCGTGCGTCATGACGTATGTCACGGGCACACCCATCAATGCAGATAGGCGCATCGCACCGCGAGCGTAGTCAGTAAAGCACATGAACGTGCCGCCATAAGGCTTTGCACCGCCGTGCAGCGCCATACCGTTCATCGCAGAGGCCATGCCGTGCTCGCGCACACCATAATAGACATAGCGGCCCTTGCGATCAGTTGGGTGGAAGGTGCCCATATCGGCAGTCTTCGTGTTGTTAGAGCCGGTAAGGTCAGCAGAGCCGCCGATGGTTTCCGGCATAATCGCGTTGATGACCTTCAGTGTGGCCTCAGACGATTTGCGGGTTGCCATTTTAGGCGCATCTTCGGACGCTTGTTTCTTGAACGCACGAATGACGGCTGCGAGTTTGGCCGGGGCTTCGCCAGCGTAGATCCGCTTGAATTCAGCTTGCTTTGCGCTGGATAGCTTGTCGAACCGAGTTTGCCAGTCGGCGTGGGCTGCTTGGCCGCGTGCTGCCATGTTTTCCCAGCCTTTTTTGATGTCAGCGGGGACTTCAAACGGGCCAGTTGTCCAACCATAGGCTGCTTTTGCGTCAGCCATTTGGGCCGCATCGGTCAAAGCGCCGTGGCCCTTTGACGTGTCCTGTGCCGCGTGACCCAAAGCGATGTGGGTTTTGCAGGCGATCATGGACGGGCGCTGGTCGTTCTTAGCGGCGGTAATTGCTGCATCGATTGCAACTGGATCATGGCCGTCGATTTCCAGAACGTGCCAACCGGACGCCGCAAAGCGCATCGGCTGATTTGTTTTGTCTGCAATATCAACCGTGCCGTCGATGGTGATGTTGTTGTTGTCCCAGAACACGATGAGGTGTGATAGCTCTTGCATGCCAGCAAGGCCGATCGCCTCTTGGGAAACGCCTTCCATCAGGCACCCGTCGCCAGCAATCACATAAGTGAAGTGGTCAACGATGTTTTTGCCCCAAGTTGCACGCTGGATTTCTTCAGCAATGGCGAACCCGACAGAGTTACCGATGCCTTGGCCAAGTGGGCCTGTTGTCGTTTCAATCCCACGTGCATGGCCAAATTCTGGGTGGCCCGCTGTTTTTGCACCCCATTGGCGGAAATCTTTGATCTGCTGGAGTGTGATATCTTCGTAACCTGTCAAATACATGAGGGAATAGAGCAGCATTGACCCGTGACCTGCAGATAAGATGAACCGGTCGCGATCTGCCCAATCAGGGGCCTTTGGGTCAAAATTCAAGTGATTTTGATAGAGTACGGTCGCAACATCTGCCATGCCGATTGGCATGCCTGAGTGGCCAGAGTTGGCGGCGGCGACCGCATCAAGTGTCAGCGCGCGGATTGCGGCTGCTTTCATCCAATGGTCGGGGTTTGCTTCACGCAGGGCTGCAATATCCAAGGGAACGGTCCTATCGGGCTAGTGGTTTGGCGTTGGCCACCTCATAACAGGGCAGGGTGCAAGAGCAAGCGTGGTTCCTAAGTGGTTGGCATGGTTATGCTCTGTCCATTTGCGCAGGGTGGCCGTGATAGCTTAGTCTCGCCTTAACACGCCGCGATTCGCGGGTTTGAAGGTGGGAGATACGACGTATGAGTAACGTCACGGAGTTGGAGCAGCGGATTTCTGTTGCGATGGACCGGATCGAAAAGGGTCTTGGCGACATGGCCGAGCAAACGCCCGCTGTGGACGGGGCCGCCCTTGAGGCGCAGCTCGAAGACGAACGCTCTGCCAATGCGCAGCTTGAAGAACGTGTCAAAGCGTTGAAAGAACGGCAAGATACCAAAATTAGCGAACTCGAAGCGCGGGTATCTTTTCAACGTGATCAGATGGCCGCGTTGGATACTGAATTACAGCGACTACGGGCTTCAAGTGCTGATATGCGTGAGGTAAATGCACAGCTGCGGATTGCGGCGACTGACGGTGTGGCAGAGCCAGAGTTGATCAACCGGGCCATGATGGCTGAGGTTGAAGCACTTTCCGCGCAAAGGGCATCAGAATCGGCTGAGGTCGATGCAATCCTGCAAGAGCTCAAACCCCTGATCGAGGAGGCCTGATATGCCCCATGTCGAGATTGCCATTGGTGGCCGGACGTTTGAGGTGGCCTGTCAGGAAGGCGAAGAGCATTTCCTACATTCAGCGGCTGCAATGCTGAACGACGAAGCGTCGCATATGTCCGCCCAAATCGGCCGGATGCCAGAGGCACGCATGCTGTTGATGGCGGGGCTAATGCTGGCAGATAAGACTGCGGGTCTTGAGGAAAAGGTCAAAGACGGTGAGGCGCGCATGGCTCATTTACAGGCCCAGATTGAGACGCTTGAAAGTACGCCTGCAATATCCACACAAGTTGAGGTCGCGGTGATCCCGACGTCTGTGACCGATGCCATGGCCCTAATTGCTGCGCGGACAGAAGCCCTAGCAGCCGAGGTTGAGCGTCGGGCAGGCTAGGCGCCAGCCTAAAACGAAAAAGGCCGCCCAATTGGGGCGACCTTTTTAAGATATATGGTTCGCGTTTAAGCGTTTGCTTCGCGGATTTTATTGGCAGCTTCTTTGTCATATGTGACATTATTTTCTGCAAGAAGCGTGTCCAACTCACCTGAAAGAGTCATCTCTGTAATGATATCACAGCCGCCGACAAATTCGCCTTTGACGTAAAGCTGCGGGACGGTTGGCCAATCAGAGAACTCCTTGATGCCTTGGCGCATTGTCTCATCGGCAAGAACATTCACGTCAGCAAATTCAACGCCCATGTAATTTAGAACGCCAGCGACTTTGGACGAAAAACCACATTGCGGCATCGCCTTTGTGCCCTTCATGAAAAGCACGACGTCATTTGTTGTGACGGTTTCTTTGATCTGATCTACAATTGTCATTGTGAAGTCCTCTTTTGGGGAAAAGTCTTTGTTCAAAGACTTTTTGCGGTCTATTTTGTTTGCGAAAAAATTCGCGTTTAATCGGGTGCTTTGGTTGTCAACGCCAGCGCATGAAGTTCACCATTTGCTCCGTCCATTTTGCCTTTGAGCGCCGCATAGACAGCGCGCTGCTGCTGCACGCGGTTTTTTCCACGGAAGCTTTCATCAACCACTTCGGCCCCAAAGTGTGCACCGTCGTTGCCTTGCACCGAGATTGTAGCATTCGGGAATGCATCACGGATCAGTGTTTCAATGTCATTGGCGGTGATCATGCGGCTTCCTTTTACATAGTTATCTTTAAGCTATGGTCTGTCCCGCCAGTGGACAAGGGGTGAGCCGCCGGCTGGGGTGTTTTTGCCAGAAGTTATGCGCTGTATTACGCGATGGCTTTAGCAAACGAGCTTCGGAAAACGTGGGCGAGTTCCCGGAGTGGTGCTGATTGTTCGCCAAAAGAGAGCGTTGTGCCCCCTGCGTTGCCTACTTGAACGAGGGTAACATTGGCCCGCTTTGCTGCATCCATCAGGACTCTGGTTTGAACGTGTGTGCATGCGATTAAGTACCGCGCTTGGTCTTCCCCGAAAAGCAGTGCTGTATCGTCTGTTTCAAGGGCCACGCCGATATTTGCCGCCTCAGCTAATTCAAAGGCTGCGAGTGCGAGCCCGCCGTCCGACAGGTCCGTGCAGCATGGGATATTTGCGTGGTTCGCCAGGATGAAGTCGCCGTGGGCCTTTTCAGTGGCAAGATCCACGTGCGGTGCGTCGCCTGTGATCCGGTTGAACGCCTCTGCGAGGAGTGCTGATTGTCCAAGGTGTCCCAGCGTTGATCCCAACACTAGCAGCACGTCGCCGTCTTGCAGTGTCCCTGTGATCGCCAGTTCAGGCGATGCAATCAAACCGATTGCGCCGATTGTTGGCGTTGGCAGAATCCCAGTGCCATCCGTTTCATTATAAAGTGATACGTTGCCAGACACGATTGGCATATCGAGGGCGATGCATGCCTCGCCGATCCCTTTGATGGCACCCACAAATTGGCCCATGATTTCAGGCTTTTCAGGGTTTCCGAAGTTCATATTGTCGGTTGTTGCTAAAGGTGTTGCACCGACGGCAATCAAGTTCCTGTAAGCCTCGGCCACCGCTTGCTTCCCACCCTCAACCGGGTTGGCTTTGACGTAGCGCGGGGTCACATCGCTGGTAAAGGCAATGGATTTGGGTGTGCCGTGAACCCGCACAATACCAGAGCCTGCGCCGGGTGTCCGGGACGTGTCGCCCATGACTTGTTGGTCATATTGTTCATAGACCCATTGTTTGCCCGCGTAGTTGGGGCTTGAGATAAGTGCCTTTAGACCCTCGATAGGGTCGATTGTGAGGGTTTCTGTGAACGGTTCTGCAGCGGGTGTCTCCACCCAAGGCCGGTCGTATTCGGGCGCGGAGCCTGAAAGGGTGGCCAATGGCAGGTCCGCTTTGACCACACCGTTGTGCAAAATCAGGAACCGGTCTTCGGCGATGGTTTCACCGACAATAGCGAAATCGAGGTCCCATTTGGTGAAGACGGCGCGCGCTTCTGTCTCAAGCTCAGGCTTGAGGACCATCAGCATACGTTCTTGGCTCTCTGACAGCATCATTTCGTAGGCAGTCATGTTGTCTTCGCGCTGTGGTACGTCTTCGAGGTTCAGCTTGACACCCAAACCACCTTTATCGCCCATTTCCACCGCAGAACACGTCAGGCCAGCGGCCCCCATGTCTTGGATCGAGATCACAGCGCCAGTTGCCATCAACTCAAGTGTTGCTTCCATCAGGCGTTTTTCGGTGAACGGATCGCCAACTTGCACGGTGGGGCGCTTGTCTTCAATTGTGTCGTCAAACTCTGCTGAGGCCATCGTTGCGCCGCCAACGCCGTCGCGGCCAGTTTTGGCCCCGAGGTAAACGACAGGCATGCCGACGCCTGAGGCGGCAGAGTAGAAGATTTTGTCGGTGTCTGCGAGGCCCGCCGCGAATGCGTTCACAAGGCAGTTGCCGTTGTAGGATGGATCAAAACGGACTTCGCCGCCGACCATCGGCACGCCAAAGCAATTGCCGTATCCGCCAACGCCAGCAACAACACCGTTCACCAGCTGTCTGGTTTTTGGGTGGCTTGGCATACCGAACGACAGGGAATTCATCGCAGCGATGGGTCGTGCGCCCATTGTGAAGACATCGCGCAGAATGCCGCCAACGCCAGTCGCTGCCCCTTGGTAGGGTTCAATGTAGGACGGGTGGTTGTGGCTTTCCATCTTGAAGACGATACATTGACCGTCACCGATGTCCACGATGCCCGCGTTTTCACCGGGGCCGCAGATGACTTGTGGACCTTCCGTAGGGAGGGTGCGCAGCCATTTTTTGGAAGACTTATACGAGCAATGCTCGTTCCACATCGCCGAAAATATACCGAGTTCGGTGAACGAGGGTTCACGTCCAATGATTTCAAGGATGCGCGCGTACTCGGCATCTGACAGTCCGTGTGAGGCGATCAATTCAGGTGTGATGGCTGGTTCGGTCATGCGATTGGTCCCCTAGGCTTTGGCGGCTTCTAGACTGCGTTTGCAAGCGGGGGAAGTGCGTCTGGTCCGGAGCACGACGTTTTTGGGTAAAAACTGTCAGTCAAATAAGATTTCTGGGTAAAAAACTGTCCTGCGTGGCGGACAAAAAAATGCCGGGCACAAGGCCCGGCAAGTCCAACAGGGAGGTGAAGGGGACAAGCGTTGAAGCATCATCACCTTCATAACTCCAGATAGGAGCGGCTTACCCACCGTTCAAGAAAATAATGCTTGCATTACTGAATGGCCGCTATGCGTGAAGCGCATAGCGACAATTTATTTGTGCATCAAAATGCATCTAAACGCAGGTAATGTATTCATAATATACGATAGAGTGCGATCTGTTGACGACTATTCCGACGCTGCTGCTGCATCTCGAATTTTACGACGATGAGCGATAATTTCGTCTTGGACGAAGTCGCGGAACGCACTAATGCGCTTTGATTGGCGCAATTCTTCGGGATAAGCGAGGAAGACTGGGACTTCACCCGACTCGATATCCGGCAAAACACGGACCAAATCTGGGAAGTCTTCAACCAAGTAGTCGGGCAATACACCGATCCCCAGATTGTTGAGCACACCTTGCAGGACGCCAAAGTAGTTGTTCACGGTGAACAGGCTTGGCACATCATATGTCATCAAGTGTTGGACTAGCGTTGCACCCGCACTGACCTGCGCGGAGGCAGGCGATTGGCAAATCAGGCGGTGGTTGCTGATTTCTGCGATGTCCTCGATGTTGCCTTGCTTCTCTAGATATGTCGGTGTTGCATAAAGGCGCATCCGCACAGACATCAGCCGTTTACGGATCAGGTCGGCCTGTGATGGCTCTTTCATGCGGATTGCAACGTCAGCTTCGCGCATCGGTAGGTCAAGCACCCGCTCTTCAAGCATCAGGTCGATTTTTAGGTCTGGATATTTTTCGTAGAGTGCTGGCAGGCGTGGCGCGAGCCAAAGCGTTCCAAAGCCAGTGGTTGTCGTCACACGTAAGTCACCGAACACTTCTTCTTCGGAGTCCCGAATACGTGCTGACGCTGCCTCAAGTCGTTTGTTCATCGACTTGGTCGCGTCGAACAGTAATTCACCCTGTTCTGTTAGAATCAGTCCCCGTGCATGACGGTGGAAAAGAGTCGCGTTCAAGCTTTCCTCAAGCGCCCGGACCTGCCTTGAAACAGCCGATTGCGACAGATGGAGCGTGTCACCCGCATGGGTAAGCGATCCGGCGTCAGCCACAGCGTGAAAGATTCTTAGTTTGTCCCAGTCCATATCGTGTTCCTACCGCTGCTCGTTCTATAATCTTTGCATTATACTTACGCTATCATACCTTTGCGTTGCAATTGCGTGAAACGGGTAACTTTTTCCTTTGTAGGTCAGAAAGTATGACCTAAAGTGGACGTGTTACTCACTCGGGGAGGTACGGGATGACACACGCAAAGATTACACTCAATGACCGGTATGATCTCAGCAAACGTCAGGTGTTGCTCAATGGCACACAGGCGCTTGTCCGCCTGATGCTTATGCAAAAGGCGCGTGATCAGACTGCTGGGCTAAATACTGCTGGATATGTCACTGGTTATCGTGGGTCCCCGCTGGGCGCTGTGGATATGCAGATGACCCGGGCCAGTGATGTGTTGGGTGCCGCTGATGTGACGTTCCAACCCGGTTTGAACGAAGACCTTGCTGCAACCGCCCTATGGGGTTCCCAACAGGCGGAATTACGTGGTGAGGGCAAGTACGATGGTGTGTTTGGTCTGTGGTATGGCAAAGGCCCCGGTGTGGATCGCTCGGGTGACGTAATGCGCCACGCGAATTTTGCGGGTAGTTCCCCCTACGGTGGCGTGATCATGGCGTTGGGCGATGACCATACGGGTGAGAGTTCGACAACCTTGCACCAATCTGATTGGGCCGCAGTGGATGCCTATATGCCAATTGTATCGCCCGCTGGTGTGCAAGAGGTACTGGACTACGGGTTATACGCGTTCGCTCTGTCCCGGTTTTCTGGCCTGTGGGTGGGCTTGAAGACAATGAAGGATACGATTGAGGTTACGTCAGTTGTTGACGCTGATCCGTTTGGTGCCAAGTTTGTCTTGCCTGAAGTGGATATGCCAGATGGTGGGTTGAACATCCGTCTGGTGGATACCCCAGTGGCGCAAGAAGCCCGGACCATTGATTACCGTCGGGTTGCTGCCGAGGCATTTGCGCGTGCCAATAAGATGGACCAGCGCAAGATGGGCAACGCTGGGGCGAAGATTGGATTTGTTGCTGCGGGCAAGAACTGGCTTGATCTTGTGCATGCGTTGGCATTGCTGGGGATTGATGAGGCTGAGGCTGATCGCCTTGGCATCACCACATATAAGATTGGTCAGGTTTGGCCATTGGATGTGACCAGCTTCAATGAATGGGCCGAGGGTCTTGATTTGATTGTCGTCGTTGAAGAAAAGCGCAAGCTGCTTGAAGTCCAGATCAAGGAGGCCCTGTTTGATCAACGCAATGGTCGCCGGGTCTATGGGTGGAAGAAGGGCGAGAGCGGGGAAGAGCTTTTCCCGACCCGTTATGCCCTTGATCCGATCTGGATCGCTGAAAAGCTTGGGGGGATACTGGTTGAGGAAGGCTGTGGGTCAACTGCTGTCACTGGCGGGCTAGACGCACTGGCTGAATCACGTAAGGCGGACAACCAGCCTGAACTCGCATCCCGTCTGCCGTACTTTTGTTCGGGCTGTCCTCATAATTCGTCCACCAAAGTTCCCGAAGGGTCTCGCGCCTACGCAGGCATCGGTTGTCACTACATGGTGCAATGGATGGACCGCGACACTGTTGGCTTTACCCAGATGGGTGGTGAGGGTGCCAATTGGGTAGGCGAGGCCCCGTTCTCTACCCGTGACCATGTGTTCCAGAATATCGGGGACGGCACGTATAACCATTCCGGTGTGCAAGCGATCCGCTTTGCCCTGATGGCGAAAACCAATATCACCTATAAGATCCTGTATAATGATGCTGTCGCCATGACAGGCGGGCAGGGCAATGACGGGGGGCTGACAGCAGACCGGATTTGCAAAGAGCTGCTCGCGATGGGTGTGGGTACTGTCGATGTGGTCTATGATGAAAAAGAAGACGTTGATTTTGATCTGTTCCCCAAGGGGCTGACCATCTGTGAGAGGGCCATGCTGCCAGAAGTGCAAGAACGCTTGCGCCGCGTCAAAGGTGTCTCTGCCATCGTATATGTGCAGACTTGTGCGGCTGAGAAGCGTCGTCGTCGTAAACGTGGATTGTTCCCTGACCCAGATAAGCGGGTGTTCATCAACACAGACGTTTGTGAAGGCTGCGGGGATTGCGGTGTTCAATCGAACTGTGTGTCGATTGTCCCTGTGGAGACAGAACTTGGACGCAAACGCGCAATCGACCAATCATCCTGTAACAAAGACTTTTCCTGTGTGAGTGGCTTCTGCCCGTCCTTTGTCACCGTAGAGGGTGCGAAGATACGCAAAGCCGCGACAGCCAGTGTCGATCTACCGAATATGCCAGCGCCCGTGATGCCTGAAATTAATGGCACTCATAACGTCGTGATCACTGGGGTCGGTGGTACGGGTGTTGTGACCATTGGCGCTGTGATGGCGATGGCGGCACATATCGACGGTAAGGGGGCTGGCATGATGGAGATGGCAGGCCTCGCCCAAAAAGGTGGTGCTGTGCATATCCATTGTCGGCTGGCCAAGACGCCTGCGGATATATCAGCGATTCGTGTCGCTGTCGGGGAATGTGATGCGCTGATCGGTGGGGACCTCGTGGTGAGTGCAGGGGCGAAGACCCTTGGACTGATGAAGCAAGGGCGTACCAAAGGTGTCGTGAACGCCCACGAGATTATTACTGGGGACTTTACCCGCGATACCGCGTTCAAACTGCCGACTGATCAGTTGAAGCTGTCGTTAGAGGCGCGTTTGCAGGATAACCTTGCGATGTTTGATGCCTCTGATCTGGCGAAAGCCCTCATGGGGGACAGTATCTTTTCCAACATGATGATCTTTGGGGCTGTTTGGCAGATGGGGGGGATTCCACTGTCGGGTGAGGCCATTCGTGAGGCTGTGACGCTGAACGGGGCGGCCGTTGATAAGAACCTCCATGCGTTTGAACTGGGGCGCTGGGCGTATCTGCATCCGGATCAAGCTGCACGGGTGTTGATGCCAAACATGGTTGCAAAGCCCAAGACGCTCGCGGAAAAGATCGCGTTCCGGGCTGATCACCTTGTCGCGTATCAGGGGAAACGACTTTCAAAACGATATTTGGAAATGCTTGACCAGTTTAGTGATCCCGTCCTCAAGGGTGGCGTTGCGGAAGGCTATCACAAGCTACTGGCCTACAAGGACGAATACGAGGTTGCGCGCCTACTGTGTGAAACTCACGCAAAAGCGGCAGCTGAATTTGATGGTGATCTGAAGCTCACCTATCATTTGGCACCGCCGATGGTCTCAAAGATTGGCGCAGATGGGCGACCGATGAAAAAGCAGTTTGGTGCGTGGATGGCGAAGATGTTCCCAATGCTGGCTAAGATGAAAGGTCTCAGGGGAACTTGGTTCGATCCGTTTGGACGCACTGGCGAACGGCAAATGGAACGGGCGTTGATCCGTGAATATGAGGCTGACATGGCGCTGCTTTTGACGCTCGTGCGGGACGATACGGCAGAGGCTGCTTTGGCTCTGACCCAGCTCCCCCTCGATATACGTGGATTTGGCCCTGTGAAAGAAGCAAACGCGCGCAAAGCAGCAAAACGCCGCGAAGAGCTTCTTGCTGTGTTGCGTGCAGAACCGCAAAGGGCAGCAGCTGAATAACACCCGATGCGCTGGGCGGACTGCAACCCTGTGGTAGTATTCCGTTTCAGACCAGCATAACGTCTTCATCATCAACACGTGCGTAGACACATGATCAAAGCAGATGGGAACAGGCAAATGGCAGTAGGTATTTTTGATAGCGGCGTCGGCGGTTTGACGGTGTTGGATGCGGTTCAAAAGCGCCTGCCTGATGTGCCATTTGTGTATTTTGGTGACCACGCCCATGCACCTTATGGGGTCCGTACAGACGATGACATCTACAACCTGACAACGAAGGCCGTTGAGCGTCTATGGGATGCTGGCTGCGATTTGGTGATCCTTGCGTGCAACACGGCGTCTGCGGCGGCACTGCGTCGCATGCAGGAAAGCTGGATACCAACGGATAAACGCGTTCTTGGCGTTTTTGTGCCGTTGATTGAAGCGCTCACTGAACGGCAGTGGGGGGACAATTCCCCGCCGCGCGAAGTGGGTGTCAAACATGTCGCATTATTTGCGACCCCAGCCACTGTGCGTAGTCGTGCCTTTCAGCGCGAACTCGCATTTCGCGCGATTGGTGTGGATGTTGAGGCGCAGGCTTGTGGTGGCGTCGTTGATGCGATTGAGGACGGCGATTTGATCTTGGCCGAGGCGCTGGTGCGCAGCCATGTCGATGCGTTAATGCGCAAAATGCCGTCGCCGGATGCCGCTATCCTTGGATGTACGCATTACCCGCTGATGGCGACTGCGTTTCAGGAGGCATTGGGCGACAATGTGAAGGTGTTTAGCCAAGCCGACCTGGTTGCGCAAAGCCTTGCCGATTACCTAACCCGTAGGCCTGAAATGCTGGGAAAAGGCACTGAACCGATGTTCTTGACGACGGGTAATCCCAAACGGGTGTCCGACAACGCCACGCAATTTCTGCGCAAACAGATTACTTTTACGGCCGCTTACCCGTAAGCCCAGCCTGCGAGACATCCAGTTACGCGCTTCAATCATGTCCATTTTAGCCGTTACTTTGGCTCTGATGATCTGTGATT
>JAPKCP010000319.1 GCA_028822885.1 Yoonia sp.
AACAACACAAGCACCAGCATTACGCCTGAAACGGCAAGACCAATATCAATCGGGTCCATGATCAGCGATCCTTCTCGATGCCAGAGACTGTTTCAGCCTCCATCCGCGCTTGTGTGGCCGCGTCTGCGATCAAAGGTACAGCGATTGCCGTACCATCGTTGCGGATAATGGCGCTGATGTAGGCCCAGACTTGCAACATCAGCCGCAAGCACAAAACACCAAACGCAACAGGTGCCAGTAATTTCGCCGGCCACAACGGCAGGGCAATATCCATCGAACTATCACGGCTCCATAACGGTGCTGCAAAATCGAAACTACGTGCGAAATGCGCCCATGTCCCCCACACGAGCAGGATCATCAAGGCGAGAATAGCGAGCGTTGTAATCAGCTCAACCACGTACAATGCCCTACCCCGCAATTTGCCGACGATCATATCCATTCGGATGTGACCACCATCACGCTGGGTAAATGCAACACCCATGAAGGCAATCAACGGCATCGCCTGCTGAATCCAATCCACGTAACCCGGCAATGGTTGGTTAAAGAAATTACGTCCACTGACCGAGACCACAGCCAGCATCATCAACCCAAAAACCGCTAAGCCTGAAATCAGGGCAAAGACGCTTTCGAGCTTGTAGAGATGTCGGTCAAGGGTGCTCAGACGGCTGTCATCGGACAGCACAAGGGATGAACCAGCCATGGCAGGTCTCCGTCTATGAGATATGGGAAACCCCGCGCTAAGGGTATCAGCGCGGGGTCATTTGTCGTTTAGCTGTCGCCGGCAATCATGCCAGTCACAAGATCGTAGAGTTCTTGCGCAGGCAGACCACGGGCCGCATTATCTGCGATCCATGCGTCAGCGGCAGGGGCAGCAGCAGCTTCTTTGAACGCTGCGATTTCTGCATCAGCAAAGGTCACTTGCGTGATCTCACGTTCTTCAAGGGCCGGACCCCAAGCAGTCATCGTCTGCTCTTCGTAATATGTGACGTAGTGATCCAGCGATTCATCAATGGATCCCATCAACGCGGCGCGGTGCTCATCAGACAGGCTATCCAGCGCGTCTGTGTTTGCAACAACTGGGCAGTTCACAGTGCCGGGGTTCAGGTTAGTGGTCCACCACTTGCCGTTCTCAATCGTACCAAACGACATATGGGCATGCGGTGCAAAGGCGACAGCCTTAACAACACCGGAGTCCATCGCCTGACGAACCTCAGTGGCAGACATGGATGTTGGAACAGCGCCAACAGCTCCCATCGCAGCACCAATACCCCCGGTTGCACGAACGGAGAGACCTTCAAAGTCAGCCAAAGTCTTAGGGGCATCGCCCACACCGACAAGGTTGTACTGTGGCAGCGGTGACGGCATCAGAAGCGTCGCATTCCAGCGGGCAAGGTCAGCCTGCGCAGCCGGGTGGCCATAAACAGCCATCGAGATTTCGACTTCCTGCTCAAGCGAGGACACGCCAAGGAACGGCAGTTCTAGCACGGTAATGGATGGGTTCTTGTCACGGTGATAGCCAGCACAGAACTGAGCCATCTCGAACGCACCGATAGAGATACCATCAAGGTTCTCAGTGTTCTTAGAAAGACCACCGTAGCTAATGTTCAGTGTGAATTCACCGTTGGTTTTTTCAGACACAAGCTCTGCCAGCTTTTCAACATGCTCAGTGAAAGCACGACGTTTGCCCCAAACGGATACGTTCCATTCGGTTGCCAACGCCTCGCCTGCAAAAGCAAGCGTAACGGCTGCAACAGCGGATGATTTTAGGATAGTGCGCATGATTTTCCTCCCAGATACATGGCAATGTATGCGGGGATGATACTCATAACTGGCGCTTTGCCTATGAGTGAAATTGCACATGTTTCAAGATACATCCTGCGGAAATCCGCAGGGCTGATTTTTTAGGCCTCGGCTTGTTGATCGGCAACGTCACGATCCGCCTCGGAAACGTTCAGCGTGGACCAGGTATCATCGCGGGGCGGTGTCGGCGGAGCGATGCAAGATTGTTTATGAATATTAACCTTAGCCATAAAATTCGCAGAAATCGGCGCGGTAATAAACAAGAAGCCCATGACCAATAATTCGTGCATCGACCCTTGGCCCAGCATGTAGCCATGCAGCATTGAGGCCAGCAGAAACGCCCCAATTCCAACAGTGCCTGCTTTGGTCGGGGCGTGCAGGCGGCTCATCGGGTTATCGAGCTTGATCAGACCAATGGCCGCAACCAACGTGAATATGGTTCCAACAATGAGAAGAAACATAACGCAAATGGCCAGAAAAGATTGCACAATCATTCGATAATATCCCCCCGCAGCACAAATCGGGCGTAAGCCACCGTTGACACAAATCCAAGCATCGCAATGATCAGCGTGACTTCAAAGTAGATTTGCGCGCCTTGGAATATCCCAATCAGCACAATCAACCCGATGGCGTTGATCACCATCGTATCAAGGGCCAAAATGCGGTCCCCGGTGCTTGGCCCTTTCCAAAGTCGGAACATCGCCATGATCTGCGAAACGCTGACCACGATAAACGCCAAATACAGGCACCATGTTATAAGGATGGTCAAAAAGGTCATTGGAAAATCTCCAGCAAACGACGCTCGTAGCGGTGTTTGATTTCGTCTCGCACGGCGTCAGGATCTTCTGCATCCAGCGCATGAACCAAAAGGCTATGCCCAGCGTCAGACAGGTCAGCGGACATCGTTCCCGGCGTCAGCGTAATTGTCCCTGCAAGGATCGTAATTGCCTCAGGTGATTTTAACTCAAGTGGGATAATCACCCAATTTGGTTTCATATCCGCGTTGGGCTTTGTCAGGATGATCCAAGCGACTTCAACGTTTGCCACAAGAATATCCCACATCACTAGGAGACAGTATTTCAGCATTGGGTACATGCGCATACTATCGGGCCGGTCGGGCCACCAACGCTGCGTCACTATAGGAATAACGATGCCAAGGATGATCGAAAATACAACCATACCGGCGGACACAGTATTCTGCAAAAGCATCCAGACCACAGCCAGAAGAATGGTTAGGAACGGGTGCGGGAATATCTTATGAATGAGATGTTTCATGTTAATGTCCCGTCCCCTCAGCTTTGTCTGCGTCTGTAGTGCCATGGTCTGTAGTCGTTTCACCGTGTTTATCACGAGACATTTTTCCAGGCGTCTCAAGCACGGTTGACACATAGGCGTCAGGCGCAAAAAGGTCCTTTGCGATGGCCGTTGTGTATGCCGTCGCAGGCCCTGCAAATACGGTGTGCGCCACAAGAAGCGTCAACAATCCACCCACGGCCACATAGGATAATGTAGCAGGGGGCGCAGCAGGTTCAGCATCTGTGGAAGGCTGCACACTAAGCGCTTTCCAGAACACGATACTACCAGCGCGTGCGAACCCAACGACACTGATCAGGCTGGACCCTAGGACAATCGCCCAAACCCACGCCATCTGCGGCGAGTCGAACGCCGCATCAAGTATCAACAACTTGCCCAAAAACCCAGACAGCGGCGGCAGGCCCGCCATCGCAATCGCTGCCAGAAAAAACAGAGCAGCCGTCAGCGTAGCGCCTGC
>JAPKCP010000320.1 GCA_028822885.1 Yoonia sp.
GCGAAGACAGCATCGCGGAGCTGTGTCGCCGTGAGGGCATCTCGCAGGGCATCTATTACAAATGGTCCAAAGACTTCATGGAAGCCGGAAAACGGCGTCTGGCGGGCGATACGGCACGCGCAGCAAACACCGACGAGGTGAAGGATCTGCGCCGCGAAGCCCGTGATCTAAAGGAGGTTGTGGCGGAGCAAACACTCGAACTCCGATTGCTCAAAAAAAGCATGACATGGGATGGGGGCAGTCACGAATGAGATACCCAGCATCAGAGAAGTTAGAAATCATTAGGCTGGTTGAGGGATCGCATCTGTCTGCCCGCCTGACATTGGCCAAACTGGGCATTCCACGCACCACATTCTATCGCTGGTATGACCGGTATCTTCAGCGTGGCGAGGCTGGGCTGCAGGATCAATTTCCCAAACCCAAACACGTCTGGAACCGCATTCCTGATGAGGTGCGGCGTAGGGTTGTTAAGCTGGCGCTGAAAGAGACGGAGTTATCGCCACGAGAACTGGCCGTGACGTTCACAGATCGAGAAAGCTACTTTGTATCAGAGGCTTCGACGTATCGGATACTGAAAGCACATGACTTAATCACCAGCCCAGCGTTTATCGTCATCAAGGCTGCCAGTGAGTTCAAAGACAAAACCACGGCCATCAATCAACTGTGGCAGACGGACTTCACCTATCTCAAGATCATTGGCTGGGGGTGGTTTTATCTCAGCACGATCTTGGACGATTACAGCCGCTACATCATCTCGTGGAAGCTCTGCACCAACATGCGGACACAAGACGTGACCGACACGCTGGACTTGGCTTTGGAAGCCTCTGGGTGTGACCAAGTCCACGTCATTCATAAGCCGCGTCTGCTGAGCGACAATGGCTCCAGCTACGTCTCTGGCGAACTTGCTGAATGGTTGCAGGACAAAGGCATGAAGCACTCTCGCGGTGCGCCATACCACCCCCAAACCCAAGGCAAGATCGAACGCTGGCATCAAACCCTGAAGAACCGCATTCTGCTGGAACATTACTTCTTACCCGGCGATCTCGAAGCCCAGATTGAGGCCTTTGTCGATCATTACAATCATCGGCGCTACCATGAGAGCCTGAACAACGTCACGCCATCTGACGTCTACTTCGGTCGGGACAAAGCCATTCTAAAACAAAGGGAAAGGATCAAACGAAAGACGCTTGAAACGCGACGCTTGCATCACAGACAACGCGCCGCATAATGAAACCAATCAGATGAGCCAGACTCTCTCTTAGTTTAAGCTGCTCTTGGTGCCAAAAACCCTGACGACGGACACCCGACACATCAGTTGGAGACATTATTAAACACTACTAAAGTATATTCAACTATACCTTTGCGTGGTGGATATTGTGGACGTGAACAAGCAATATTAGACGAAAATGGAGTTCATATGTCCTTTTCCGCATCCTTTGTTGGCGCTGCTACGACAATCGCTCTTACAGTTTTTTCCGCCCATGCAGAAACATTGCCTGTGCCAACAGGACCTGTGTTGCTGACCATTTCAGGTGCGTTAAACAACGAAACAGCAGACGGTGTTGTCACTTTGGATCTAGATATCCTCAAGTCGCTAGATACCCAGTTGTTTCGTACCTCCACAATTTGGCTTGAAAATGAAATTGAGTTTACTGGGGTAAAATTACGGGATGTGTTAGACTATGCAGGTGCGACAGGCGAAAATTTTACAGCAGTTGCCCGCAATGATTACAGCGTTAAAATTCCGAAGGATGGCATGAAGGCAGACGGACCAATTATTGCCTATTTAATGGACGGTGCGGAAATGTCTCCACGTGGCAAGGGTCCGCTTTGGATTGTTTACCCCTATGATCAAAATGCGAACTATCGTACAAAAGTGACATACACTCGTTCGATCTGGCAGTTGGATCGCATCGAGGCACATCAATAGGGTATCAAAATGCCTACCGCAGTTTCGAAGAGGGTTTCATTGTTTCAAAAGGGAGTAAGATTTCGTCGCTTATTGCCACTGGTAACAATCATCATTGGTATTGCTCTGCTGGTTGGCTTGTCTTTAAGCATTGCCAAGCGCATGAACCAACTTCGCGGAACGCCTGCTGATGATCTAACATGGAACCTTGTGCAAGTTGAGGTTGATGTGTTGCTCTTATTGGATGAAACGCTACTGATACGCCAAAGCCAGACGCCCGATATAACAACCATTCGTCGCCGTTTTGATAATCTTTACAGCCGTTCAGGTACTGTACACGATGCCCCAGTATTTGCTAAAATGCGCTTGGATGATGCATTTGACAGCCAGCTAAGTGCACTTGGAAGCCGCCTAAATAAAATTGCAAAAATTATTGATCGTTCTGACCAAGAGCTTTTAAATGACTTAGATCAATTGATCAGTGAACTGGTCAGTGCACGTGAAGAAGCTCATCAAATTGCATTGACGGGAATCGGGTTAAGGTCACAGTATGAAGATGCAGAACGCGCATCATTTATCCGGTTGCTGCTAGGCGCTGCTATTGTCAGTCTGGCCATAATCTTATTTTTAGGATATCTACTGGTCACCATTGTACGCCAATATCGCTTATACCAAGAGGCATCAGATGCCATTGGGCATGCGAATGCACGGATCAAATCTAGTTTTGATGTTTCATCGGATGCGATCATCGTAACCGACAACAAGGGCTATATTCTGGAATTCAACATGGCCGCTGAAGCGGTATTTGGTTTTACAGCTTTCGAGGCAATTGGTGCTGACGTAACAGAACTGATTATCCCCCATCACTTGCGAGCGGCGTATTTAAATAAGCTCATACGATTTAGTAAAATCAGAAAACTTCACTTGAGGGGTAAGGGCCGCTTCGAAATGACTGCATTAGGTAAGTCAGGCGAAGAGTTCCCGGTTGAGATTTCAATTGGAACTTCATCAGATCAGCGTGGCACGATATTTATTTCCTATCTGCGTGACATAACAAGGCGTCTCGCTGACGAAAAGGAGTTGAAAACCGCACGTGACGAAGCTTTGGCAGCAGAAACGGCCAAATCCAACTTCTTTGCCGTTATGAGCCATGAGATGCGCACGCCGTTGAACGGGATTTTTGGCACGCTTGAGCTGCTTGGCAATTCTAAATTGAGTAAGAAGCAACGCGGCTATCTTGATATAGCAAAACAATCCAGCGATATTCTTTTGCACCATGTAAACGATGTCTTGGACATCTCACGAATTGATGCTGATAAAATGGAATTGGTCGAAAACAACATTGATTTGGCTCAGTTCTTTGAAGACGTAGTTACGTCAAACGAAACAACAGCAGTCGCAAGAAACAATATAATCGAATTGAGTTTTGAAAACCTGCCGAAAGTTCCAGTGTTGATAGACGAACGTCGTATGCGCCAGATCGTATATAACCTGCTGAGCAATGCGTTGAAATTTACCAACAACGGCACGGTCACTATTCATGTCAGCATACAAACGCTATCAAATGGGCAAACTGTTATAAACTTTGTGATTACAGACAATGGGATTGGAATCCGGCCCGAAGATCAGAGCTTTGTGTTTGACCGCTTTTATACTCAAG